>NZ_JAAKSD010000003.1:0-292426 GCF_049173735.1 Aeromonas sp. 602396
CAAAGGGATCAGACTGTAAATCTGACGGCTCTGCCTTCGAAGGTTCGAATCCTTCTCCCTCCACCATCATTCAGAAAGCCCGGCCTTGCGCCGGGTTTTCGCTTTCTTGCCCACTCACACTTTCCGCCCTTGTCAGATCTGACAGTTGCAATTGCATCCCACCTTGCTCATCGTGGCATCATCAACATCAGAGTGTTCACATCATGTTTGAAGTCTGGGATGAGCATGGCCACGCAACAGGTCTGACACTGCAGGCACTCAAAATCAGAATCAGCAACGACTATCAGGGCGATCTGATGGTGCGCTACAGCAACAAGCTGGGACTCCCCACGACTCTTTTTCTGACGGTTCACAAGGGAGTGGCCTACCAGCGCTTTAAAGCGGGCTCGCCAAGACTGGACTGGGAGTGGCTGGCTGGGGCTGGTAATGGCCATACACCCCGCGATTTTATGAGTGAGCAGTTCCCCTTATTTCAGTTCTCCCTCGACAACAACTGACTCTTCATACCGTTCGCTTAACCCCCTCAGCTCCCCGATGATTTGCTGTAATTGGGCACGAAATCCGGTCAGCTCATCAGCACAAGATGAGGACCCGAGCTGGCGGATCTTCTCTTCCAGTCGCCATGCCTCTTCAGCCAGCTGCGGCGCCATCATCATGCTGATGGTCCCCGCCTGACGATGCACCCAATTCGCCAGTGCCTTGTCATCCTGTGGCTGCTGCACCATCGCTTGCTCAAGCTCTTGGCGAAATAGCGGAAACATCTGCCGTAACTTGTCACCTTGGCCAAAAAATGCCTCCATGGCCGCGACATCAATCAAGGATGGCGATGGCAGGATACGCCACTTTTGCAGCATCTGACGCAAACCATCCAGCAGCACCGGCTTGCCCAGCAAATCATCCATGCCGGCGGCAAAGCAGCGTTCAGCCTGCTCAGGCATGACATTGGCCGTCATGGCAATGATCAGCAAGCGCTTCTTATCCTCCCCAGCCCGTACCCTGCGCGTGAACTCATAGCCATCCATCACCGGCATCTGACAGTCACAGAGCACCAGATCATAGGGATACTGCGCGACCATCTCGAGGGCTTGCTGGCCGTGCTCAGCCAGTTCGCAGTTCAGCTTGAGCTGCCCGAGCTGGCGTATCACCAGCTGCTGGTTAAGGGGATTATCTTCCACCAGCAGTATCCGACAGGGCAGCATGGACCCACGCGCAGCGCTATTGGGCATCAATTGTGAGGCGGTCTCATCGCTCAAGACCAGCTGGCGATAGCAGACTTCCCGCACTGCATGCCAGGTCATGGGATTGCTGTTGAGAATGTAACCCTTCTCATCACTGCGATAGCCAAGAGGGGTTGCCAGCGGCAGCACCCGGATAACGCCCTCAGCCGCCAGGTCATGGTCACTGAAACGCAACTGAGCATTATCAGGGGGCGACGTTCGCGTGACTCCCAGCGCGTCAAGATGCAGTAACAGGGTGTGACACAGCTTATCGTCATGCAGTTCAATGCTGGCTTGCAGGCCATTGAGACGGAGATCCGGCTCTCGCTTTACCAGAACAGGCAACGTGACTGTCAAGGTGATAAAAGTGCCGAGCCCCGGGGCACTCTCCAGCCGGATCTCGCCCCCCATCAAGGTGGCCAGGGTCTGGCAGATACTCAGCCCCAAGCCAGTACCACCATAACTGCGGGTGGTAGAGCTCTCCGCCTGCTCAAAGGCATTAAAGATCCGGTCACGCGCTTCGGGTGTCATGCCGATGCCACTGTCGCGCACACCGAAGCGCAATTGCTGTTGTCCCTCCCCCTGTGCCAGCAGTTGCACCGAAATCTCGATAAAGCCCCGCTCGGTAAATTTGATGGCATTGCTGACAAAGTTGAAGAGGATCTGACGCAAACGCAGCTCATCGCCGCTTACCCGGGCCGCAACACCGGCATCAGCCCACAAGTAGACACGCAACCCCTTGCGGTGTATCTCGCTCACCGTCATGGTCAACACACTGTCGATCAGCTCACGGAGGAGAAACGGGGTTTGCTCGAGCTGCATCTTGCCTGCCTCCAGCTTGGCATAGTCGAGCACATTGTCGATCAGTGCATGCAGTCCTAGGGCACCGCGGTTGATGATCTCGACCATCTGGCGCTGCTCCTGAGTCAGCTCGGTGAAGGTGAGCTGCTCCGCCATGCCGACGATACCATTCATGGGGGTGCGAATTTCGTGGCTCATGGTGGCCAGAAACTCCCCTTTCATGGTCGCCGCCGATTCCGCCCGCTCTTTCGCTCTGGCCAGTGCCAGCTCCACCTGCCGACGTCTGGTAATTTCCTGACGAAGGCGCCAATACGCAATGCAGATAACCAGTATAAAGAGGGTTATACCCGACCCCAGCGGGATAAGTGTGCGCATCAGTTGCTGCCATGACACCCCCTCGCTGTAGTTCAAAGCCAACCAAGTATTGCGGATCTGCCGTCGCTCCTTGTCGCTCATGCTGGCCAGCACCCGATTGACCAAAGGCAAGAGAGGGGTATAGGGCTCACGTACCGCTACCACCAGCTCATCCTTGAAGGGCGAAGGAGCCGCAATATTAAGCTGGTCTTCAAACTGATCCGCAATGAGTCGCGAGACTACCACCAGGTTGCCGATATAGGCATCCCCCTCACCAGCCGCAACTGCCGCCAACCCTTCACTGGCGTTGCTTGTCACCTTAATCGTCACATCCGGCAACAGCGCCTTGATCTGTGGAATTAACATACCGTCGGTCAATAGCAGTCGCTTGCCTGTCAGGTCCGTGATATCTCCTATGGTGGGCGTACCGCTTGCCGTCACCAATACCATGGGAAATGATGCGAAAGGCTGGCTGGCATGCCAACCCATCAACCTGTCGATGATGCGGGTTGGCAGCACAACAAGATCGACATCATGATGCAGCAACTGTTGTTGAAGATCAGGCCAGCTCTGAACCGGAACCCTGCTGTAAGCCAAGCCAAGCTTCTCTTGCAGCAGCGCCAGATAGTCAACTACCATTCCAACCAGATTGCCATCCCTGTCACGATAGTAGAAAGGCATCCAATTGGGACTCAATCCTAACTTCAATGGTGGCAGAGCCGACAACCATGCTCGCTCATCAGGGCGCAGCAAAAAATTACTGTGCCCCATAAAGTTGGGGACCAGGTTCTCCCCCAACCAGCGCTTCTCAAGCTCGCTGCGGGTCTCGACCGTCAACGCCTGAATGGCAGTATTAAGCTGGGTAGAAAGCGTTTGATTCTGGCTGGCAACAGCAAGATGAAGGGTCTCCATCAACAGGGGAGACTGTGCAACAACCGCCAGCGCAGGGTGACGCTTGATAAACAGGTTGGCTACATACAGATTGCCGATATAGACATCCGCTCGCCCTTGCTCCACCGCCTGCAGTGCGCTGCGAGTATCTACGAAGAGCCGCGGTATGACCTTCGGATAGTGCAGCTTGACCAGCGTCTCGGTCATAAAGCCCTTTTCGATGGCAATGCTCGCAGACTGTAACCGGCTCACGTCGCGAAAGAGGGCGCTGTCCTGACGCACAACTACCACGGTCGGTGAGGTGTAATAGGGCAAACTGTAGGTGACACATGGGCGTCCCCCAGCATTAAAAGCATCGAGCAAGAGATCAATCTTGCCACGGCAAATATCCGCATACATGGCATCCCAGTCAGGGTAGGCATGCCAGGCAATCCGGTAATCCAGTTTTTTAGCTAATTGCTCCATTAATTCCACGCTGAATCCAGCGGCAACCTTACCATCCCATCGCTGAAATGGAGCCCATCCTCCTGCTAATATACCGACTTCAATAGTGGCAACCTCAGGCGGCTCAGAAGCCTGTAACACAGGGGTAAAGAATAAAGAAAATCCAAAAATAATGGTAATTTGACTGAGCAATGACTTTATTGAGCAACATATCGACATAGTGGTTTACATATTTTTACAAATCAGTGTATGCATATAAAAAACAGGGATCGTACGGTAGTATATCAATGTCAGCTTTGATAGCCTTAATTTTACTAATCGCATCAAGAGAGACTCACTTATGACCTTTAGGATTATACTTTCCGATGATCATCCATTGATTTTAGCTGGTATCCGTAGCCTGATTGAAAAAATAACCCCACGCTGTGATGTCGTAGCAGAGGCATATAGGGTTTCTGATTTGTATATTTTATTAAGGCAACAGCCATGTGACTTGCTGATAACGGATTTCAGCATGCCGGGTGATAGTCGCAGTGATGGCCTCGTAATGGTACAGCAATTACGCAGAGAGTATCCCAATTTGGCGATCATTGTACTGACACAACTCCACAACAATGCAATATTACAGGCTCTGCTTCAATGTGGGATTAGTGGCCTGATATTAAAAAAATCTGTTATCACTGAGTTATCAGAAGCCATTCGCCAAGTGCTGCTTGGCCACACTTATATAGGTAAGTCTGTTAAAACCCTGCTGACTGAGGCCGGCATATCTCGTCACACCGATCTCACCCCGCTTACACCAAAAGAGAGCGAGGTAGTGCGTTTGCTGGCCAGTGGCATGTCGGTCACCCAGGTAGCAGAACACTTGAATCGCAGTGTGAAGACCATCAGTACACAGAAAAAGAGCGCCATGATGCGCCTAGGCTTGCAAAGCGATAGTGAACTGTTTTTTTATGCACAAAATAACGGTTTAGTTTAATATTACATACCACCAACAGGTATTGTTGCATCGACAATTAATGTCACAATGCCTTTATATGTAGCTCCTGGTCGCTTCCTCATTTCATCAACTTTAGACTGTTCTATTTCAAATAAGAAAAAATCATTGGCACTTTCTTTACTATTCTTAAATGGCACTTTCACGGATGGACTTAAAATAAACTTCCCATATGCATTATTACGTGAAATAACAATTGGTACTCTATGGCTACCAGAGCGATCTCTTATTTCACATTGCCCGCCCCCCACATGTGTATACTGGCACATCAAACCGATCCAGAAAGGCGTATCACTTGATATTCTCACAGGTAACCTTGAGTTTAATACTGTAGGCAATGTGGAATTCCACCAGCCTTTAGGTGGCGTCAAGACAACTGTATTACTACCATGAGGAAACTCTACTTTCATTTGATTTCTTACAACTAAAGATATATCCATTTCGATAATTGATGGTGCTCTATATGCCGAATTACCAAGATCAAGATCTTTGTTTGATGAACCAATAGTAAGTGTCACTCTTCCTTGGTATCGACCATTCGGAATAGTATCTATGTTATCAGCAGAAAGTTTATAACCAAAATAATATTTACTTATTATCGCATTGATCCTTTTAATTGGGTTTGGATATATTTTCGTGTAACATGAACCCCCATTTTTTTGAGCGTTGGCCGCGATTGAATAAAATACTGTTTTGGTGCTACTCGCGGTATCTCGATCAACTAGGGAACAGTTCGAGTTAGGATGCGCCTGATATGCATCACCAATATCCACCCCTACATTTTTTAGAGTATAGCCGGTATGAGTAAAGGAGAATTTCATGTTCACTTTACTGCCTGTGGGACTAGTCAGTGTGACAGATTTTTCTCTAGGGAAGCTATGGAAAAAAAATCGGTCCCATGCATTACTACCTCTAAATATTGGTTTGTCAATATCTGCATCCACAGCAACCACTCTAGACACATTATCATCACAGAAATAAGATAGTGGTAGTTTTATACAAGGGTCTGTAATTCTAAATTCATTTTTTCCAGGGTTATCCCGTGATTGTGAGTATTCTGCATTGACCTTCAAAACGACGGAATGCGCCATCGTAAATGGCATCATAAATATAAATATAAAAATTAATGTTTTAATCATATTTAACTGAACTCAATTTTGTTTCTAAACTATGACAGGCTAGATCACCTAAAAATAGTATTCTGCTATTTATTGGTAAAGTGGGGACATCGACAACAGTCTCACACTGGCTAATGCCGTTTATCTCCATTTTCAAGATTGGATTGCGGGCGCTCATCTCAACGGCAAAAAAACCATCCACTTCACTCATGGTTCTACCTGCATGATTGACAACCATTGCCCCCTTCAAAGGAGCCCCCTTCTCATCCAACAGACGACCAATGACTGTTACCGTCTTCATGACGTGAACCTGATGATAGGCCACCCCCCCCTTGTTGAGGTGATAAGGCAACACGTTGGGGCGAATGCTCACCGAGGGGGCATCATGGCCAGCCAGATCCAGCTCAACAGCACCGCTGCGATAGGCTGCTACGGGTATTAGGTTGCGCCCTGGCCGCAACTTTAAATTACCACCCTGATCGTCATCGGCACGCAAGATCAGATCAGGCATATCGGACTCCAGATCCACTATCATGCCCGCCTCATACCCCTGAGATTGGCCGGTCATGGTCAGACTGCCCTCATCACCAAACGCCAGGGTGCTGTCAAGATTGAGCCCACCGCTCAGAGTACGGTTATAGGAGGAAGACAGCAGGTAGGCATCACCACTGACCAGATCCCCCTGAAACCTGGCATAGCCTGCTGTGCCGACGCCATAACTGTCAGTTGTCAGATTTACCCCGACGCTCTGCAGGGCCCCCCACTCCAGTAACTGCTGGTAACTGAGAGATCCGTTACGCTCTTGCCCGCCGGAACGGGAGGTTCGACTACCTATACCGACAGCCAATTGACTACGTTCTCCACCCAAGTTCATGCTTAGAGAGAGCATACTCCCCCTGTCCCTCGCGTTATCGGTACTGATGCTACCTGGCCGGTCAAATACCGTCAGGTTCCAGCTCACCGTCTGACCGAGTAGCTCGCCGTTGTAACGCCAGCCCAGATCAACCCCCAACCCACGCTCCGCCTGATGTGCCAAATATAGGTTGGCAAAGTGTCGCTCGTCGAGCCGCTGCTGCAACGATATATTGCTCTGCTTGAGGTCGTGACTCCCCTCCCAAACTGGCCCTTTCTGGTGCTGCTGCTGGTGGCTGAGCACCAAGCTACCCTCGCCATAGTGATACAAGGCCTGCAGATCGAAGCCGCTTCCAAGTTCCTGTGTCGACATCAGGTTACCAAACAGCCGCCACTGATCATTCAGGCTCCAGTCGGCAGAAAGGCCGTGCTGCCAGCGCTGGTCGATATACTGGCTGGATGCCCCGACGATCACGGAGGGAGTGAGCAAATAATTGAGCATGATACCGCTACTTAGAGGACTGGGAGTGTCCTCTTCCAAGTTGCTGAACAGGCGGGTCTGCTGGCCAGCAAACAGGTTGAAACGCCATGCCTCATCAGGGTTTTGCCAGTTCATCGGCTTGTAGATCATCTCGCGCCGCCGTTCGGTAATCTGGCCATCTTCCAGCACACGCAGTTCCACCTCGTAGATCCCAGCAGGAAACACCTTGGTGTCCAGTGCCTGCAGCCCCGAACTCACCTGCTGCGAGTTAATGAGCTGCCCATCCCGATAGATCTCCACCATGCCGGGCCGGCTCGGGGTGACATAGACAGGAGTGGTACTGGCCTGGCCTTGCTCTATCAACAGGGTGTCGGAGTCCCCCAGCATGACACCCAACACGGTCGGGGTTCCCCCGCCAAACAGGGTAGGTTGACGCACCAAACCTTGTGCATAAGGCGAGAAGTAGCCCAACCTATAGAAGTGCCCCTTTCCTTCATGCTCGGCATAAAGTTGCTGTACATGGTGCTGCGCCACCTGCCCATTTCCTGACCGGCTCACTTCTCCCTCAAACAGCGGAGTCCATTGGCCTATGCTTCCCTGTGCAATTAGGTTGTAACGGCCACTACGCAGCTCACCTTCCTCCTGGGTCAGGTTCAACTGATGGCGCAATAGGGCGCCATAGCTGCCCCCACTGGGCAGATTGTAATAACGGTTCTGCGGCTGTCCCTTCTCGGCACCGGCCGTCAGCACCGACAACTGGGAGTTCTCTAGGCTGTACTCCAGCGCCAGCACTTCGTCAGCGCATGGATTCTGACATGGGCCCAGTCGATGGGATGCCTCCAGCGCCTTGGTCCAACGCTGACGGCTACGCTCGTCCAGCTCACTTTCATGGCTGCTGGTCAGAGCCAACAGTTGTACGCTGGTGTCTTTGCCCAGCACTATCTCGCCTTCCCCCAACAACTGCCCATCCACCAGAATGCGCACCGCCAGCGGGACGCCGAAGAAGTGATCGGCAAAGCCATCAGGCAAACCCTCTACTTGTTGCAACAGATCAAGGGGTTGTGCAACATGCCTACCCGTGGCCCAGGCAGGTGCGCAAAACACAACCAGGATCAACAGGAAAGAGAAATACTGCATGTATCTATCCCACTTCTTCTAAGCACAGACAAAAAGGCTCCCTTGATGCAGGGAGCCTCCATCAATCGGTTTATACGCCGCCTTTGGGTGCTTCTCCTTTGGGAGCTTCCGACTCAAAAATCATGTTGACCACACCTTGGTAGTTACCTGGCTTATAACCCGCGACAGGAGCATCCGCCGGGATCACTTCCAACCCGAGCAACTTGCCGGTCTTGGCATCATCCGCCTTCATAACTTCCACGGATGTTGTCCCCAACGTGACCCCACCAATTTTTACGGTCAATGCGATGTTGTCATTACCGCTGGCCATCATGGCCGGATTGGTCAAATAACCGGTAATTGCTCCGATTGTGCTTTTTACATCCAACTGCTTGGTAAGCTTGTCCAACTTTTTGGTATATGGGTTGTAAGCCAGCTTCTGCGGTACGTTCATCCAGTTGTCACCGCCTGTCGGCTGTACATAGAAAGCCTCACTCGGGATCTGAGCCGTCACTGTAACCTGATGCTCAAGACGTTCAGCAGCAATCAAATTGGCTGACACCAGCATGGCCAAAGGGACTGCTATCCATACTTTCATTACTCTCTCCTTTTTGGGAATATGAAACATCAGTGACCAATCACGATGCTTCTGCTCTTATCACCCTCTATCAATGAAAACTGATAGAGGTGATTACTCTTTTTGACTAATTGTTTAGACATGTTTGGCAACAAATGAATCTTGCTTGGCGTTGAACAGTTTTTTCCCCGTGAATCACATTCTTCAAAAAAATCCAACACTATAGTGGTATTTCCTTTATTAATGACTGTTGTCGTGGAATCCTCTTTTATAAATTGGGTATCAAATAGACTTTCTTTAGGCATGACAAAGACAATTGTGCCAAAGCCAGTCAATATATTTACACCCGCAGAAACTGCCTGCTGACTCTCTGAATCTATATTGGCCCCCAAGTCAAATCCATCCTCCTGTTTTGGCAAAACAGGAATGAAGCGAATTCTGAAGTAACGTTCCTTGTCCCGCCCCCCCATATATAATAGTCGGGTAGCCTGCATGCCATTGGCCGGAATAATCATGCGAGAGGGGCTAGCAATCAGCGGCCGAGGCCCTTCGGTCAACTCAGCCAACTCTGATGGTTTTCCCATCTCATCGTAGATGATCTCGTGGATTGCCACCTTAATAAAGGCAGTGCTATCGCCCTGATTACGAACCCGTTTTAAATAGGTACTTTGCTGGCCATTCATATAGTCATACAAAGTTCCTATATTTATTTCAGCAGAAGCAAAAACATCTTTATTAAAGAACATCAAAATAATGAATGCAGAACATATTTTTTTCATGAGCCTTCCACTAATTTTTAATGCAGCATGATTCTTAACTCTTCGATTTCGAAAAGAAAAAGCATATAACTGTATCTAGTCTATTGAAGTTCACAAATTACGTTAATAAGAGAATTCCTATTTTGATTACAGGCGCACTCTTATTATCAGATGATTCCTACAGGTCATTCTGCTATCCCTGTTGTATTATGCGCCCCTATGTCTATCAACAGGTAAGCGCCATGTTTGCGTTCAAAGAAGAGTTTTCGGTCGGTGACGTGGCATCCCTGGCAACAGCGGATATTGCCATCCCCTTCTATCAGCCGATCGTTGACCGGAACAGCCAGATCATCGGCTTTGAAGCGCTGGCCAGACGCTGGGAACCCCGCCAGCAGCGCTATCAGGGGATCGACTTTCTCTCCCTCAGCGATGAGGAGTCCCTTCATCTGGACATCGTCATGCTCAGAGCGATTCTGCGCGACCTGCCGACGCTCGCGCAGAGCAGCACCAGTCTGCTCTCAATCAACCTCAACCCGACTCTGAACAGCCCCACCTACCAGAACCTGTTGTTGCTGGTACTGATCCAGGCGCGCAAGGTAGGGCTCGACATCTGGTTCGAGGTACTCGAGCACGCCCCGCTACAGCACAAGGAGCTGGCCCTGATTGAAGTGTTGCGCAGCCACGGCGCCCATATCGTCTGCGATGACTTTGGCACCCAGGAGTGCAACTTCCAACGGGTGCTGGCGCTGCCCTACGAGATCATCAAACTGGATCGCTCCCTGTTGCTGCAAGCGACCAAGAGTAGCCATGCACTGCGGATGCTCACCGGTCTGGTAGAGTACCTGCAGCGGCTCGGCACCAAGGTGGTGTGCGAGGGAGTTGAGACCCAGCAACACATCGAGGTAGCCAACCTGCTCGGCTGTGACTATCAGCAGGGTTATGCCCATGCCATGCCATCTCCCCTCTCCCGCTGGGCCTGAGCGGCTGTTTCATTTCGGCATCCTGTCGGCTCGCGCAGCCAACAATTTCCTGCCAAATTGCATGATGACGTGGGGGCGAGTACAATCTCGCACCCCGAATATCCGGCGCATCTTCTTTCGATAACCCCGGATATGCCGTCATCGGGTCGCGCTGCATTGAGCATCCTCTCGGAGGGCATCTTGCACCGCAACTCAACCACTACGACGCCATCAGGTGGCGTTGTCCTGATTTGCAATCAGACATAAAGAGTCCGACATGTTTAAACCAGAATTGCTCTCCCCCGCAGGTTCCCTCAAGAACATGCGTTACGCCTACGCCTATGGCGCCGATGCAGTCTATGCCGGCCAGCCCCGTTACAGTCTGCGGGTGCGTAACAACGAATTCGATCACGAGAACCTTCAGCTCGGCATCAACGAGGCTCATGCCCTCGGCAAGCAGTTCTATGTGGTGGCCAACATCCAGCCCCACAACTCCAAGCTCAAGACCTTTATCCGCGACATGCGTCCGGTGGTGGAGATGAAGCCGGATGCGCTGATCATGTCAGACCCCGGTCTCATCATGATGATGCGCGAAGCTTTCCCTGATATGCCCATTCACCTCTCGGTGCAGGCCAACGCGGTCAACTGGGCCACGGTGAAGTTCTGGCATCAGATGGGCTTGACTCGGGTCATCCTCTCCCGCGAACTGTCGCTGGACGAAATCGAGGAGATCCGCATGCAGGTGCCGGAGATGGAGTTGGAAGTCTTCGTTCACGGCGCTCTGTGCATGGCCTACTCCGGCCGCTGTCTGCTCTCCGGCTATATCAACAAGCGCGACCCCAACCAGGGCACCTGCACCAACTCCTGCCGCTGGGAGTACAAGGTTCACGAAGGTAAAGAAGATGACGTGGGCCAGATCGTCCACCGTCAGGAGCCCATCGCCGTGCAGAAAGTTGACCCGACGCTGGGCCTCGGCAAGCCGAGCGATGCACTGGTGCTGCTGGAGGAGTCCAACCGCCCGGGCGAGTACATGAGCGCGTTCGAGGACGAGCACGGCACCTACATCATGAACTCCAAGGATCTGCGCGCCGTCGAACATGTCGAGCGCCTGACCAAGATGGGCGTCCATTCGCTGAAAATCGAAGGGCGCACCAAGTCTTTCTATTACTGCGCCCGTACCGCCCAGGTCTATCGCAAGGCCATCGACGATGCGGTTGCAGGCCGTCCGTTCGACCGCAGCCTGATGGGCACCCTCGAAAATCTGGCCCACCGCGGCTATACCGAGGGCTTCCTGCGCCGTCACAACCACAGCGAATACCAGAACTACGACTACGGCTACTCCGTCTCCGACACCCAGCAGTTCGTCGGCGAGATCACCGGTCGCAACGGTGACATGGTCGAGGTCGAGGTAAAGAACAAGTTCCTGGTGGGCAACAGCCTGGAGCTGATGACCCCGCAGGGCAACCTCAGCTTCAATCTGGAGCTGATGCAGAACCGCAAGGGCGAGCTGATCGACACCGCACCGGGCAACGGCCACGTGGTCTATGTGCCGGTGCCGAAGGAAGTGGACGTGAACTACGGCATCCTGCTGCGCAACCTCGGTGAGCGTCAGGATACCCGTCAGCCCCACTCGGCCGCCTGAGATGGCACTGCTCATCACCGACAAGTGCATCAACTGTGACATGTGTGATCCCGAGTGTCCGAACCAGGCCATCAGCCTGGGTGAGGAGATTTACGAGATCGACCCCAGTCGCTGCACCGAGTGCGTCGGTCACTATGAGAAGCCGACCTGTATCAGTGTCTGCCCTATCGACTGCATCATCTGGGATCCCGCTCATGTGGAAACCGAAGATCAGCTGATGGAAAAGTTTGTGCGGATGCATCGGCAGTAACCTCGGTATCAGCATCAGCAACTCACAGGCTGCATCCTCCGGGAGCCCGTCCATATGATGAAACCGCAGCGCTGCTGATGAAGAAGTTTGTACAGATGCACCGACAGTAAATGCAACAAGGCCGGGAAATCCCGGCCTTTTTTGATCCCGCCATCATCTCCATGATGGCTATTTTTTGTTTACCAACCGGTGCAATTCATCCAGTTCCCGCTGCGCCGTCAGCAAGTCGGTCTGTGCCTGCTCCAATTTGCTCTGCTTGTCGGCAATCTTGTCCGGCTTGCCACTGACTCTCGCCTCCTGCAGCTCGAGCAGACGCTCGTCCACCTTGCCACGCAGCTTGTTAACCCGCTCTTTCTGCTCCTTGAGCAGACCTTCATCGGTACAATTGGCCTTGATATTGCGTGCGGCCTGTTCCAGCCCGGCAATCTGCCCGGCGTTGTTGTGTGCTTTGGCAAACACCAGCTGGTCGTTGACGGCCTGCAGACGGGCCTTGCAACCGACCGCCTCACTGCCAAAGGCCTGACCCGCCAACAGCAGCAAGCCGGCTCCCAATACTTTCCACATCTCGATTCATCCGGTCTTGTTTGCGAGCTGACCATAAAAACCTTGATCGGCAGCAGGGTCAAGCAAGCGGGAAAAAGGTGCGACAGAAGTTGTGCGACATCACGCAATTGCCACCCTGTTGGTTCTACAATAGCGCTCTTTTCAATCGGGAGTCTGTTATGAATCAACAAATTGTGGTCATTGCCAACGGTGCCCCCTATGGCAGCGAATCCCTGTTCAACGCCCTGCGTCTCGCTATCGCCCTCAACGAACAGGGTGGTGCCAGCCTCAAGCTGTTCCTGATGTCCGATGCGGTGAGTGCAGCACTGGCCGGTCAGGCACCGGCCGAGGGGTACAACCTGCGCCAGATGCTGGAGATCCTGCTGGCGCAAGGCGTCACCATTCGCCTGTGCAAGACCTGCACCGATGCCCGTGGCATCACCGCCCTGCCGCTGATCGAGGGCATTGAGGTCGGCACCCTGCCGATGCTGGCCCAATGGACCCTGGCTGCCGACAAGGTGCTGACCTTCTGAACCATAAGGGGCTGGCCAGCGGCGAAGTCAGCCCGGTTAGCCTATCACCGACTCCTGCCGGGCACTTCGCCGACCATGATGTCGGGCGCCTGCTTCATAAAGCGCAAAGATCGCCACACAAAGCAGCGCCATCAGCACATAGAGCCACTGACCGCTCCACTGCTCGAGGATCCAGCCTCCCAGCAGCGCGCCGGCGGCCCCTCCCAACCCGGCCAGTGCGCTGGCACCAAAGTAGCTCCCCTTGAGGTGGGTAGGAGCCATCTGGTCGATCAGCACGTTGAGCAGGGGGAAGAGGATGGTCTCGCCGATGCTGAGCAGCAGAACAGCGCCAAACCAGTGGCTGCGCACCGTCGGGTCCCCCAGCGCGAAGAGCAGCTGGGCCGCCAGAAAGAGCGCCATGCCGATATGAAGCCGTACCCGCACCGGCCAGCGTGACAACAAGCGCAGCAGCGGAAACTGCAGCAGCACCACGGTCAGGGCATTGGTCGCCACCAGCAGAGCAACCAGCTCGGCCACCTGCGGCATACCGGCCCGGGTCAGGTACTGCACCAGCGGCGAGTGAAACTGGGAGTAGACCAGCACCATCAGGAGATTGGCCATCACCAGCAGCAGGAAGGCGCGATCCGCCAGCAACACCTTGATGGCATCCCGCAGTCCGGGGCCAGCAGCACCCGGCTTGCCTGTGCTGCCAGCCCGGCGAAATCCCCAGCCAAAGGCCAGCGCCAGCAGCAGATAGCTCACCACCAGAAACAGGAAGGTCTCCTGCTGGGCGTTGATCCCGAGGGTCACCCCCAGTAGCGGCCCCAACGCCGCCCCCAGGTTGAGCAGAAAATAGCGCAGGTGCAGTGCCAACTCCCGCGCCTTGGCCGAGGCCAGACTGTCGGCCATCAGCGCCTTGCCGGGGGCATCGATGAGCCCTGACGAGAGACCGCTGCCCATCACCCCGACCCCGAGCCAGAACACCTCATGGGAAAAGCCGAGCAGGCCGAAACAGATCATCGCCACCAGACAACCGGCCAGCAGTATGCTGCGCCGTCCGAAGCGATCAGAGAGCCAGCCGCCGTAAAAACTGACCAGGGTAGAGAGGGCCATCGAGCCACCCAGCAACAGGCCGATGAAGGTGGCCGATAGGTCATACTCCCGATAGAGCAGAATGGAGAGGAAGGGCCACACCATGTAGTAGCTGGTACGCACCATGAAGGTACCCAGAATGACGATCCAGACCAGCGGGGTAAATTGCCTGAAGGTGCTCCATGACATCGCTATGCTCCATGCCCCGCAGCTCTTACCACAAGATCCTGTCATAAACGGGGAAAGCATTCAGTTGTAACAGAGGGCCTCAATAGAAACAACCCTCGCTCACCAGCAAGGTGCAACCGGATGCAAAAAGGCCAGCCGATGGGCATCGGCTGGCCTTTTATCACGGGATTTCCCTCGAGCTAGCGCCAGGGGCTCTGCTGCCACAGCCGCCCCAGTCCGGCTTCCAGCGCTTGAGCGCCCTGCTGTCCCAGCTTCTGGGTCAGACTTTTAGGCTTGCGATAGCTGATGCCGATCACCTTGTGGTGGCTGGCCTGCGCCAGCAGATAGTCATCACTGGTGCAGAGGGTATCCACCAATCCCAGCCCCTTGGCCTGACTCGCCAGCCAGTGTTCACCGGTCGTGACCTGATCGATATCGAGTTGCGGGCGGTGTTCGGCCACAAAGGCCTTGAAGCGCTCGTGGATCGCCGCCAGCTCCTCGCGAAACTTCTCGCGCCCCAGATCGTCGTTCTCGCCAAACATGGTGATGGTGCGCTTGTACTGACCGGCGGTGTGCATCTCGAATTCGATATCGTGCTTTTTCAACAACTTGTTGAAGTTCGGCATCTGGGCGATCACCCCGATGGAGCCGACGATGGCAAAGGGGGCAGCCAGGATCTTGTCCGCCACGCAGGCCATCATGTAGCCGCCACTCGCCGCCACCTTGTCGATAGCCACGGTGAGCTTGATGTCACGATCGCGCAACCGCTGCAACTGGGAAGCGGCCAAGCCATAGCCATGCACCACGCCGCCACCGGATTCGAGTCGCAGCAGCACTTCGTCGCCGGGCTGGGCGACGCCAATCACCGCGCTCACCTCTTCGCGCAGGGAGGCCACCTCTTTGGCATCCATGCTGCCGTTGAAATCGAGCACAAACAGGCGACTGCGCTCATCCCCCGCCTTGGCGCGCTTCTTCTGCTCCTCTTTCTGCTGCTTTTCCATCACCTTGCGCTCGGCCTTGCTGGCAAGCGCGCTCTTGAGGGCAAATTGCCCCTGCTCCAGCTCGCTCGAAAGATCGGTCACCACCAGCTCACCCTTGCGCGCTTTCGGCTGACGAGTGCTCACAATCATCAGGATGATGGCGCCGATGGCCAGCAGGAAGGTCACTGTCTTGGCCAAAAACAGGCCATATTCGGTCAGAAATGTCACGATGGACTCCAGAATGGATCGGTTTTCGTCACATTCTAGGGAGTTTGGTGAATGCGCGCAAAAAATCGCAGCCAGTGCCCGGAAAAACCAACCTGAGCATCACAACCTCTCTATTTTCTTCACATTTTTCTTGCCGCTGGCTGGTCAAACAGGCGCGCGGATCAGTACACTTGGCGCCGATTGCCATGCACTTATGGCCGGAATTTGTTAACAGGAGTTGTCATGCTCGATTATCAGGCACCCCGCGATCTGCTCAAGGATAAAGTCATTCTGGTCACCGGTGCCGGCGACGGGATCGGCCGCGAAGCCGCCCTCACCTACGCCGCTCACGGTGCCACCGTGATCCTGCTCGGCCGCACCAGCGCCAAACTCGAAGCCGTGTATGACCAGATTGAAGCGGCCGGTTATCCGCTGCCCGCCATCGTGCCGGTGGATCTGAAAGGGGCCACCGCCGCCCACTACCGCGGCATGGCCGAAACCTTCGCCCAGCAGTTTGGCCGCCTCGACGGCGTGCTGTTCAACGCCGGTCTGCTTGGCACCCTCTCTCCGTTTGAACACATTCAGGAGAAGGAGTGGGACGAGGTGATGCAGGTCAACGTCAAATCGGAATTCCTGCTGACCCAGGCGCTGCTGCCGCTGCTGCGCCAGACTGCCAAGACGCAGGGCGATGCCTCCATCGTCTACACCTCCTCCAGCGTGGGACGCAAGGGGCGCGCCTACTGGGGCACCTATGCCATCTCCAAATTTGCCATCGAGGGGATGATGGAAGTGCTGGCCGACGAGCTTGAGAACACCGGTGTGCGGGTCAATACCCTCAATCCGGGCGGCACCCGCACCAAGATGCGCGCCAGCGCCTTCCCGGCGGAAGATCCCATGAACCTCAAGACTCCGGCCGACCTGATGCCGCTCTACCTCTACCTAATGGGGTCGGACAGCCGCGGCAAAACCGGCCAGACCTTTGTGGCTCAGCCAAAATAAACAAGTTGCGTGGCCCAGCCCAAATAAATCAATAAAATACCCAGAGTGTTGTGCGGCAGGGGTTAAATTGAATAGGGGGCACAGGCACCCTGTTCGAACCACTGACCATCCTATCTCCAATCAGGTTGAACTATGTTTCGTCCCAAGAGCACGTTTGAGCAATGGCGGATCTTTCAGGCGGTGGTCGACTGCGGCGGCTACGCCCAGGCGGCCGAGGCGCTGAACAAGAGCCAGTCCTCCCTCAATCATGCGGTTGCAAAGTTGCAGCAGAGTCTGGGGGTGCCCTTGCTGGAGGTGCGCGGCCGCAAGGCGGTGCTGACCCCAGCGGGCGAGATCTTCCTCAAGCGGGCCCGTCAGTTGAGCCAGCAGGTGGAAGAGCTGGAGAATCTGGCCAACAACCTGGAGCGGCAGTGGGAGCCGCAGATCAACCTCTATGTCTCGGCGCTGCAGCCAAGGGCTCGCCTCTATCGGGCGCTAGCCAGCTTCTACCCCCGCAGCCGGGGTTGCCGGGTCAACCTGCACGAACGCATTCACTGCCACTTCAACGCCTTGCAACCGGGGGATCTGATGCTCTCCGAGCACCTGCCCGGCGATCGCACCGGTCTGCTGCTGGACGAGGTGTGCCTGCTGCCTCTCTGCGCCGCCAGCCATCCGCTGGCACAGGAGGAGGGGCCCATCCGCAGCGATGTGCTGACCAGCCACAACCAGATCAGCCTTCATCCCCCCATTCACCGCTCGGTGGACTGGAACGATGCAGATGACACCGGCTGGAAGGCGACCCACTACCACGAAGTGCTCGCCATGCTGAGCCTCGGCCTCGGCTATGCCTGGCTGCCGCGCCATCTGGTAGAGCGGGAGCTGGCGGAAGGTTCGCTCATACAGCTGGATCTGGAGAGCGGCAACGAGCGCCACCTCTACACCTACCTGCTGACCCTCTCCCCCGAATCCCTCGGCCCAGCGACCGAGCTGCTGCTGCGCTGCCTGCGCAACGAATATCAGGGCGAATCATCGCCTCTCCCGCACGCCCAGCCCCGGCACGACAAATAACAGCCAGCCCCCCGTCAGACGTTGGGCACCCGCCAGCTGGCGGCCAGTGCCACCAGTGCCAATCCCAGCGCCACCATAAAGACCCCGTGGAAACTCCACACCTCCGCCACCACACCGGCGATGGCCCCTGCCATGATGGAGCCGGTGCGGATGCTGTTGGCAAACAGGGTGGTCGCCACCCCGGCCCGCCCCGGCATCAGATCCTGAAAATAGGACATGCCGATCCCCGCCACGATACCGATGAAGATGGCGTTGAACAGCTGCAAAGCGATCAGGGCGTATTGATCGGTGAGGGTCACCAGACCTGTGTAAAAGGCCGCGCCAGCCAGCACCGCCAGCAACATCATGGGGCGCTTGCCAAAGCGCGCCGTGTAGTAACCCGCCAGCAGCATGAAGGGGATCTCCAGCGCCGCTGCCGTGCCCATCAGGATACCGGCAAGCTTCTCATCCATCCCGAGCTCGCGAGTGATGTAGAGCGGCATATTGATGAGGTACATGCTGTTGCAGGTCCACATCAGGGTGGAGGCGATAAAGAGTGCCCGCACCGCCGGATCCCGCCAGCTGCTGACCCGCTCGATCTCTTCAGCCAGCTTGGGCAGTGGCAGAGAGGGCAGCCAGCGCCACACCACCAGCGCACAGAGCAGGTAGGCCAGTGCCGAGGCCAGGTACATCAGCTCGAAACCGTAGCCGATGGCCAGCGCGAAGGCGATGGGCGGACCTATGACCCAGGCCAGCGAAAACTGGGCCCGCATCACCGAGCTGAACATGTCAGCCCGCCGGTTGCGGCTGTCGGAGTACTCCCGCGCCAGCGCAAACAGCTGGGGACTGGCCGTGGCCGCCAGCGCCGCCAGCATCACCCCCAGACTCGCCAGCAGCCAGTAGTTGCGGTTCCAGGCAAACAGCAAGGAGAGCGCCACTCCGGCAAAACAGCAGCGCAGGATCAGTCGCTTGCGATCCCCCTTGTTGTCGGAGCGGTGGCCCAGCCACTGGCTGACCAGAATGCCCACCACAGCATTGATGGTATAGAAGAGCCCGACCAGAAAGGGGCGCACCTGCACCTCCTCGGCCAGAAACAGACTTAAGGTAGGCACCTGCAGTGCCACCGCGACGCCGGTCATAAAGGTCACGGCAAGAAATGAAAGAGAGACGGGGTCAGGGCGTTTGACCGCCGCTATCGACAAGCTCATAGGTTTACCACTGATTGGAGGGACGATACGGGCTAACGAGCGGCAGCCGTATGAAAATTCGGCGCCTATCTTATGTCACTATCAAGAGCGGGCTCAAGGATGCATAAGCAGGTGTGCGCCTTGCGAGGGAGGCCGCGACCCCGTAGAGTGAAAGCCCATCCTGCCAGCACAAGGAGTTCGCATGTTTGATTTTGATCAGGAAGTAGACCGCAGTGGCACCATGAGCCTGAAATGGGACAAGTACAAGGGTCAGGATGTGCTGCCCATGTGGGTTGCCGATACCGACTTTGTCTCCCCCCCGTCCGTGATTGAGGCGTTGACCAAACGGGTTGCCCACGGCATTTTCGGCTATTCACGCCCCTCGCCGCGCCTGATCGAACTCATTATCGAACGGATGGCGACCCGCTATGGCTGGGCCATCGAGCCCGAATGGCTGGTATTCCTGCCGGGCGTGGTGCCGGGGCTCAACCTAGCCTGCAAGGCGTGGAGCCAGCATGGCCGCGGTATCATCACTCCCAAGCCGGTCTACTACCCCTTCCTGCAGGCGCCGGGCTTCAATGATCGTCCCCTGCTCACCGTGCCGATGATTGAAGAAGCCGGTCGCTGGGTGCTGGATCTTGAAGAGCTGGAGCGTCAGGCCCCCGCCGCAGATCTCCTGCTGCTCTGCAATCCCCACAACCCGGGCGGCACCATCTTCACCCGTGACGAGCTGCTGGCCATCGATGCCATCGCTGCGCGCCACAATCTGGTGATCTGCTCCGATGAAATCCACTGCGATCTGCTGCTGGATAAGAATGCCCGCCACATTCCCTACGGCGCCATCAGTGCACAAGCAGCCGAGCGCTGCGCGGTGATGATGGCCCCGAGCAAGACCTTCAATATCGCTGGTCTCTGTTGCTCCTTCGCCATTATCCCCAACGCCCGTCTGCGCTTCAGGCTGCAACAGGCGATGCGCGGCATCAGCGCCGACGTCAATCTGCTGGGCTTTGTCGCCGCCGAAGCGGCCTATGAGGGTGGCGAACAGTGGCTGACCGAGCAACTCGACTATCTGGCGGCCAATCTGGACCTGATCCAGCAGGCGGTTGCCCGCTGGCCCGGCGTCAAGCTGGCCAACCATCAGGCGACGTATCTGGCCTGGATTGATGTGAGCGGCCTTGGCCTTGCCGATCCCATCGCCTTCTTCGAGCAGGCCGGCGTTGGTCTCTCCCCCGGCGCCCAGTTTGGCGATGGTCAGTTTGTGCGGCTCAACTTCGGCTGCACCAGGACACGACTGACCGACGCACTGGCGCGGATGGAGCGGGCAATCCTCAACCACAACAAGCCCTGATCAGCCAGCAACGGGATGGGCAAGCCCCATCCCTTTTCCCCTGTGTCATCAGCCAGCGGTCAACTCAGTCAACGGTCAATTATGTCTCTACGGATCTTGCATCACCTTCTGCTCCCCCTCTGTGCACTCTCTGCGCTGCTCCCCTTTGGCAGCCAGGCGCTGACTATCGGAACGGGCCCGCTCAACGGGGTCTACTACCCGACCGGTGGCGCCATCTGCCGGGTGCTCAATGCCGGCCATGCCCTGCATGGGGACAGCTGCACCGTGCAGAGCACCCGTGGCTCGATGGCCAACCTCAAGGCACTCGACAAGGGGGACGTACAGCTGGCGCTGGTGCAGTCCGATGTGTTGCACCACGCCCTGCACGGCACCGGCCCCTTCAGCGGGCAGGGGGCCAACAATGAGCTGCGCAGCCTGTTTCGCCTCTATCAGGAGTCGCTGACCCTGCTGGCTGCCCCCAATAGCGGCATCACCACCCTGGCAGATATCGAAGGGAAGCGGGTCTATCCCGGCAACAAGGGCGCCGGTGAGCAGATCACCAGCCAGGCCCTGATGGCGGCCATGGGATGGCAACCCGGGCAGTTTGCTGCCTATCAGCTCAAATCGGACAGCGAACCGCTGGAAGGGCTGTGCGATGGCTCGCTGGATGCCGCGTTTGTGGTTGCCGGTCACCCCAGTCTGGCGGTCGGCGATCTGATCAGCCGCTGCAAGGTGCGCCTCATCCCCATCGAAGGGGAGCAGATCGACAGGCTGCTCAAGCAACACCCCTACTACCAGCGCAGCCGCATCGCCGCCAACCTCTATCCGGGGCAGACCACCGCCATCAACAACATCGGGATGAGTGCCGAACTGGTGGCGCTGGCCAGCCTGCCGGACCCCATCGTCCGTACCGTGCGCGATACCCTGCTGGCCCGAGTCAAACAGTTCAGTCGGCTGCATCCTGCCCTGAGCAAGGTGACCCCCGAGCAGTTGCAGGCGCAAACCGAGCTGCCCCTCCATGCTGGGATGTCGGATCAACCGCCAGCTCCCTTGTCACTGACCCCCGAGCAGTTAACCGCGGAACAGCTGACGCCGGAGCCGTTAACACCAGCGCCATCGGCCTCGGAGGCGGCACCAACGGCAGAGCAGGTGAGTGCCGCCAACGGGACAACTGCGCCCCTTGAAGCGCCCTCTGACGCGACCACCACCAGCAGTGCCACAGTGGCCACAGAAGCCACAGAAGCCACAGAAGCCACAGAGGTTAATCCCTTGCCCGAAGAGGCGCTCGAGGTCACCTCTGAGCTCACTGCGCCAGCCTCCGAGGGTGAGAGCGGGGCCCCTTCGGCCTCTTCTGCAGTGTCAACGGTTCCATCACCATCGGCTGCCGTGTCGACTCAGTTGCCACAGAGCGCCTCGGCGGCAACTGCGCCGCAAGAGCAGGCAGCCGAGCCGGCCAGCAGCGCGGTGAGTGGCGAAACCCCACCGCAGGATAAAACCGATATACTTCCCTCCCCTGCCACCAGCGCAGCCACACCGCTGCAACCCTGAATGGTCAGCTCCCACAAATGCATCAGGGCAGCCGAGGCTGCCCTGATTGTTTACGCGCGTTCGATAGTGACGCAATTGAGAGCGGCACAGTCTCCCCGATAGGCCTGCTCACCTTGCCGCCCCGCTACGGCTCTATCACCCGGGTCAGATAGGGATTGGGCTTCTGGATCTCCTCCTCCACCCAGTGCAGCAACTGCTTGATGGCCCGCGACAACACCTGATTCTGGCGCACCACGTAGCCCAGACTGGTACCGGGAAAGTCGCCGAGGCTGGTGACCGGCGCGGTGAGGTTGAGGCGCGGATGCAGGGAGAAGTCCGGCACGATGGCGACACCAAAGCCCGCCTCGGCCCAATCGAGCTGGGCGTCCACGCTGCCCACCTCCATGATGCGGCAAGGGGGGAGCGCCAGCAGCGGCAGGGACGGGTCGATCAGCGCCCGGGTGCGGGTGTCGTGACCGAGCAGGATCAGGGTCGGCTCGTCGAGGGGGTCGCTCTCCCCCGCCACCGCCCGCGCCTGCCAGCGGGCAAGGCCGTGCCCCAGCGCGCACCAGGTCACCTGTTGCAGCTCGGTATAGAAGAGCGGCTCGCTGCGCTTTTGCGCCATGACAAAACCCAGATCCGCCTTGCCCGCCTTGACCAGCTCGGCGGCCTGATCCGAAGTGGTGTTGAACAGGGTAAGGTCGATGCCGGGGAACTCCCGCTTGAAGCGCTGGAACGGCTGGATCAGCAGCAGGCGGGAGATGATGTCGCTGGCGGCGATGGCCAGCGTCCCCTGACTCAGCTGGTTGAGGGCATTGAGATCGGACTGGCAGAGCTGCAACTCGGCAATGGTGCGCTCGGCGCTTTGCAGCAGCCGCTCCCCCGCCTGCGTCAGGCGAAACGGGCTGCGCTCGATCAGCCGCACCCGGGTCGCCTGCTCCAGCCGCTTGATATGCAGGCTGACATTGGGCTGGGTCATGTGCAGCTCGGTGGCGGTCTGGCCAAAATGTTGTAATCGGGCCAGGGTGACAAAGGTTTGCAGCCAGTGAATATCCAGCATAAGAGTCCCTCAACCCGCGATGCGCGGGGCTTGCCAGGCAAAATCGGACGGTTTGCCGCTTAATTGGCCATAATTATATGGTTCTCTTATCGGAATTATAAAGATAATTAATTTTTCTAATCCGCATCAGGCTCCTAGGATGGACGCCTAACGTCTTAGGAGAAAGAGTCATGTCGTCTATCGTAGTCGTAGGTGCTAACTGGGGTGATGAAGGCAAAGGCCGCATCGTGGATTATCTGGCAGGTCAAGCTGGCGCCAGCATTCGCTTCCAGGGCGGCAACAACGCTGGCCACACCGTGGTCAACGACCTTGGCACCTTCAAGCTGCACCAGGTTCCGAGTGGCGTATTCAACCCGGATTGCCTGGTTGTCCTCGGCCCGGGCATGGTGATCAGCCCCGAGAAACTGACCGTCGAGCTCGAGGAAGTCAAAGCCTCCGGCGTGACTCCGAAGCTGGCCATCTCTGACCGCGCAACCCTCTGCCTGCCGCTGCACGCACTCGAAGATACCCTGGAAGAGCAACGTCTGGGTGACGGCGCCTATGGCTCCACCCGTCAGGGCATCGCTCCTGCCTACGGCGATCGCGTGATGAAGAAAGCGATCCTGGTCGGCTGGCTGAAACAGCCGGACGTGCTGGTCGAGCGCATCCAGTTCATGCTGGACTGGAAACTGCCGCAGATGAAGGCTATCTACCCCTCCTTCGAATTCACCCAGACTGCCCAGGAGATGGCCGACTGGCTGCTGGAAGTCTCTGCACCCTGGATCGACGCAGTGTGCAACGTCAGCATGCCGCTCAAAGCGCTGCAGGCCGAAGGCAAGACCCTGCTGTTCGAAGCGCAGCTGGGCGCTGGCCGTGACCTGATCTACGGCGAATACCCCTGGGTGACCTCCTCCCACGTATCTGGCGCCTACGCCGGTATCGGTGGCGGTCTGCCGGGTCTGCGCCCGGAGCGCGTCATCGCTGTGGCCAAGGCATTCAGCTCCTCTGTCGGTACCGGCACCCTGCTGACCGCCATGGAGAACCAGGACGAGTTCCGCAAGATCACCAACGAGTTCGGCGCCACCACTGGCCGTCCCCGTGATGTCGGTTACTTCGATGCCGTCGCCACCAAGAACGGTGTCGAGCTGCAAGCCGCCACCGAAGTGGCACTGACCAAGCTGGACTGCCTGACCGGCCTGCCGGATCTGAAGATCTGCGTGGCCTACGAAGGTGCCCACACCGAGAACCCGATTTGGCCGCAAACTGCAGCCCTGAAGCCGGTTTACGAGCAGATGGAAAGCTGGAGCGAAGACATCACCGGTTGCCGCACCTTCGAAGAGCTGCCGCGCGCTGCCCAGCAGTACGTGCTGCGTATCGAAGAGCTGCTCGGCGTACCAGTTCCGATGGTTTCCGTCGGCCCGGGCCGTGACGAGATGATCCTGCGCTAAGCCGCATTTCTCATCGTCAAACAAAAAACCGGCATCCCTGATGCCGGTTTTTTTTATGGCTGCCGTTTACCTTCTTGCCATAAAACCACCAAAAGGCTCAATTAACTCACCAATCGACCTCACATTGAGCAGTTATGCAATAACATTCTACCCTGCCCTCGTTAAAGTGAACCCGTTACCACACGAGGAGTCACCCGATGAAATTGCTCAAACAGAGTGCCCTGTTGCCACTGCTCTGCCTGACGGCCATGCCAGCCTTTGCCATGACCCTGAAGAGCACGGATATTCACGAAGGCCAGCTGATGGCCAAACAGTTCAGCTTCAACGGCTTTGGCTGTAGCGGCGACAACCACTCGCCCCAACTTAGCTGGCAGGATCTGCCGGCAGGCACCAAGAGTGTTGCCATCACCGCCTATGACCCCGATGCCCCTACCGGCAGCGGTTGGTGGCACTGGCTGGTGGTTAACCTGCCTGCCACCCAGAGCGAACTGGCCAGCAATGCCTCCGGCAAGCTCAAGCAGGGATTGGAGATCCGCACCGACTTTGGCAGCCAGGGTTACGGCGGCCCCTGCCCGCCCGCTGGTCACGGCATGCACCGCTATCAGTTCACCGCCTGGGCCCTGCCCCATGATCTCGAGGTGAAGGCTGATACCCCGCCCGCTATGGTAGGCTACATGCTCAACAGCATGGCGCTCGGCAAAGCCACCCTGACCGCCACCTTCGTCACCCCCTAGGAGCCAACCGGATGAGCACTTCCCTGCTGCAACAGAGCCACTATCTCGGGATCCGCCAGCAGCCCCTGCACCGGGTGCTCATCTACGCCCCAACCCTCATCTGGGTCACCCAGGGGAGCAAGCAACTGTGGTGGCGCGAGCGGCGTCTGTCGTTTGACAGGGAGCGCTGGCTGCTGATCCCGGCAGGCCACCAGCTCACCTTCGTCAATCAGCCGGAGCAGGGCAAGTTTCGCTCCCACGCCATCACGCTGCTCACTCCGCCGCCACCAGAATGGCTGGCCGAGTCAGCCCCTTACCACGCCGATCTGGAGGAACCCACCGTCAAGGTCACCCCCGGGCTCGCCTTCTGCTTTGAACTCATCAGCACCATGGCCGAACGGGGACTGAGCGAAGCAACACAGGCCGAACTGCTGCGCGGCTTCTATGCCGAGCTGCGGGCCGCCAACGCCCTCGGGTTGCTCTTTCCCGCCAGCACCATGACCCTCGCAGAGCGGCTGGCACGCTACCTGGCGGTCGAACCCGGCATCGCTCACACCCTGGAGGCGGTGGCCCCCCACTTCTCCATGAGCCGCGCCTCCATGGTGCGCAAGCTGGCCGTCGAAGGTCGCAGTTTTCGCCAGTTGCTGGCTCAGGTACGCATGAGCCACGCCCTCAACCTGTTGCAACAGGGCCTGACCCCGCTGGAGGTAGCCCTCGCCTGCGGTTATGACTCCCCCAGCCGCTTTGCCGCCCGCTTCAAACAGGAGTTTGGCCTGACGCCCCACCAATACCTGCACACTTGCCCTGCCAGATTGGCGAGCAACGGCAAGTAAAATATTACTTAAAACCAATTCTGTGTAACCTGATGTAACCCGGTGATCCCGCTCACATTGCCACCTCTTCAGAGTGTGATCTCGCGCCAGCGCTCCCTTTTCCCTTGCCATACAATGGCTACCGAACACCTTTTCACTAAAAATAAGCGTAAAAAATCTTCCTTTTAACCTACATAAACGGAATTGGAGCGAGAAATGTTTCGTAAAACTTTACTCTCGGTAGCCCTCGGCACCGCCCTGTTCGGACTGACCGCCTGCAACGATAACCAGACTGAGAGCAGCACAGTCGCCAAACCGGAGCAGGCCATCCAGTACAAGGACGTTATCGACCGTCGGGGAACACCGACCCAATTCCGCGACTTTGACAGCTACTCCAACCTCAAATACAACCCGCTGCTCGATCTGGGGGCATGGCACGGTTTCCTGCTGCCTGCCAGCGACAAGGAGTGGGGGGGCTTTACCGGCCCCATGGTCATCTCCGAGGAGTACAGCCTCTTCTTTGCCAGCGAGCTGGACAAGCTCACCCTCAGCGATGCGAGCGGCCGCCCGTTCCCGCTCACCAGCGCCCGCAAGCAGGAGGTGTACGCGATTCCGGGCGCACTGGTGCAACGCTTCGAGTTCGAGCCCTTTACGCTGGAGCTGGAGCTGCGTTATGGCGATGCCCGCACCGCCCTTATCCGCACCCGACTCATCAACCAGACCGATGCACCGCTCACCCTCAACCTCAACTGGCAGGGCGAGTTGCTCAATCAATGGGATGCCAAGGATACGATTGCCAGCAAATATCCAGGCTGGACTCGCACCATCAGCGAGAGCGACAAAGGAATCGAATTCCAGTTCGGCAAACTGCGCAGCACTTGGAACATCATGCAGAGCGGCAGCGCCCGCTATCGCATCGACCGCACCCTGCCAAGCCGCACCACCCTCGACCAGAAGACACTGGGCTACCAAAGTGACGCCAGCATTACCCTGGCCGCCAAGGGGAGCCAGGATATCTACACCCTGCAGAGCTATCTCCACTCCGCAGATGACGCCAGCCGCCATCAACAGAGCCGTCAGGCCCTGCTGGCTGACCCGGCCAGCTATTTTGCCGACTCCATCCGCCGCTGGGAGGGCTACCTTGCCAAGGGTCTCTCCAATCAGGGGATCCCCGAGTCGGAGCGTCGCATCGCCGTCAAGGCGATGGAGACCCTCAATGGCAACTGGCGCTCCCCGGCTGGCGCCATCCTCCACGACGGGGTAACCCCCTCCAATACCGCCCGCTGGTTCGACGGCGTCTGGGCCTGGGATAGCTGGAAGCACGCCTATGCCATGGCGCACTTCAACCCTGAGGTGGCCAAGAACAACGTGCGCGCCATGTATGACTATCAGGTGCAGCCGGATGATCCGGTGCGACCGCAGGATGCGGGCATGGTGATCGATGCCGTCTTCTACAACAAGCTGGCGGATCGCGGTGGCGATGGCGGCAACTGGAACGAGCGCGACACCAAGCCGCCCCTCTCCGCCTGGGCCATCTGGGAAATCTACAACGCTACCAAGGACAAGGCCTTTATCGCCGAGATGTATCCCAAGCTGCAGGCCTACCACGACTGGTGGTACCGCGCGCGGGACAACAACCGCAACGGCATCATCGAATATGGCGCCACCAAGCATGTGGAGCACAATGACGAGTACGGCAATATCACCTTCAAGGTGCAGTACTCCAACGGTATTCCCGCCGGGCTGGATCTCTCAAGCTGTACCAGTGAGGGGGATGGCTGGTATGCCTGCGCCGGTATGCCGCTCTATCAACAGGTGTTGAACGTGGGCGGTTACAGCGACATGGATATCGGTGCCCAGCACGGCGCCGGTTGGGAGTCCGGCATGGACAACGCCGCCCGCTTCGGCTTTATCGAACCGGGCCAGCTGCAACGCTATGCCGACAAGACTTATGGCGGAGATTTGGCCAAGGCACGTCAGGACTGGAACGTCGCCTTCTTTGAAAACCATCAGGACAATGGCGATTTGATCGGCTTCTCCATCGATCAGGAGTCAGTGGAGCTCAACGCCTTCCTGGCCAAGGAGAAACGCATTCTGGCAGACATGGCCGACCTGCTTGACAAGCCGGACGACGCGAGCCGCTACCGCGATGGCGCGACCCAGCTGGCTGGTTACATCAACAGCTGCATGTTCGATGAGGCATCAGGCTTCTATTACGATCGCCAGATTGCTCAGGGGGATGTTGCTGACGGCAACGGCTGCGTCGGCAAATTGCTGACCGCCCGCGGCCGTGGCCCGGAAGGGTGGAGCCCGCTCTGGGCTGAGGTCGCCGACAAGGAGAAAGCGGCGCGGGTGCGCGAGGTGATGCTCAACGCCCAGGAGTTCAACACTAGGATCCCGCTGGGCACCGCCGCGCTGACCAACCCGGCCTACGACCCCAATATCTACTGGCGAGGCCGGGTATGGCTCGATCAGTTCTACTTCGGGGTGAAGGGGCTGGAGAACTACGGCTATCGCAGCGATGCCGAGGCTCTGGTCAACAAGCTGTTCAACAACGCCGAGGGCTTGGCGGGCAGCGGCCCCATCCGCGAAAACTACAATCCGGAGACCGGCGCCATGCAGGGAGCCAGCAACTTCAGCTGGAGCTCGGCCCACCTCTACATGCTCTATCGCAACTTCCTCAAGCCACAGGAATAAGCCTCGAGAGAGGATGGCTTGATGCATCAGGTGGCCTTGTAGAGTGTTGCCATACTGATTGAGCAAACTGAGCACTCGGGAAATATTGCTCAGGCGCTTGCTGCTCCCCCGCAAAAAATGGTGATAGCGGGGGAATAAAAAACAACCCGGCACGAATGCCGGGTTATTTTTTTATCAGAGAGACGAACTCAGCTCTGACCTTGCAGCGCCTGCTGCAACTCCTCTTCGCTCCAGATGGTAATGCCAAGCTCCTGTGCCTTGGCCAGCTTGGAACCTGCCGCCTCCCCCGCGACCAGCACATCGGTCTTGGCAGATACCGAACCCGCCACCTTGGCCCCCAGCGCCTGCAATGCCGCCTTGGCGTCGTTGCGCGACAAGGTGGTCAGGGTGCCGGTCAGCACGAAGGTCTTGCCGGCAAAGGGTTGCTCCGCGGCCTCTTTCTTCTCGATGGCCGGCCAGTGGATGCCGGCAGCCAGCAAGGCTTCCAGCACCTCCACGTTGTGGGGCTGACGCAGGAAGTAGTAGACATGCTTGGCCACCACATCACCCACATCGGCCACTTCGAGCAGTTGCTCCACCGAGGCCGCGCGCAGGGCATCCAGGGTGAGGAAGTGGTTGGCAAGGTTGAGCGCAGTCGCCTCCCCCACTTCACGGATCCCCAGGGCAAACAGGAAGCGCGGCAGGGTGGTACTGCGCGCAGCATCGATAGCAGCCACCAGATTGAGGGCCGATTTTTGCCCCATCCGCTCAAGACCGGCCAGCTGGATGGCATTGAGGCTGAAGAGATCGGCGGGGGTCTTCACCAGCCCCTTGTCCACCAGCTGCTCGACAATCTTGTCGCCAAGGCCGTCCACATCCATGGCGCGACGGGCGGCGAAGTGCTTGATCGCCTCCTTGCGCTGCGCCTCGCAGAACAGGCCACCGGAGCAGCGGGCAACCGCTTCCCCTTCCAGCCGCTCCACTGCCGAACCACACACCGGGCACTCGGTCGGGAAGAGAATTTCACGCGCATCAACAGGGCGCTGTGCCTCCACCACTGCCACGATCTGCGGGATCACGTCCCCTGCCCGGCGCACGATCACGGTATCGCCGACCATCACGCCAAGGCGCTCGATCTCGTCGGCATTGTGCAAAGTGGCATTGGAGACGGTGACGCCGCCAACAAACACCGGTTTAAGCTTGGCCACCGGCGTCACGGCGCCGGTGCGACCAACCTGAAACTCGACGTTCTCAAGCTCTGTCATCTCCTCCTGCGCCGGGAACTTGTGGGCGGTCGCCCAGCGCGGGGCGCGGGCCACAAAGCCCAGCTCCTCTTGCAGAGCGATAGCATCCACCTTGTAGACCACGCCGTCGATCTCGTAAGGGAGCTCGCCACGGCGGGCCAGAATGTCGTCGTGGAACGCCTGACAACCGGCTGCCCCCTCTTTGAGCTTCACCTCGGGACTGAGCGGCAGCCCCCACTCCTTGAGCTGGGTGAGACGGCCAAAGTGGGAGTCGCCCAGTTGCTCGCCGCCAACACCGACACCGTAAGCGTAAAAGCTCAGGGGACGGCTGGCGGTGATACGTGAATCGAGCTGACGCAGGCTGCCGGCGGCGGCGTTGCGCGGGTTGACGAACACCTTCTCGCCTGCGGCCAGCGCCTTGGCGTTCATCGCCTCAAAACCGGCCTTGGGCATAAAGACTTCGCCACGCACTTCCAGCCGCTCTGGCCAGCCAGTGCCACGCAGCGCGAGCGGAATGGCCTTGATGGTGCGCACGTTCTCGGTGATCTCCTCACCGGTGGCGCCATCACCCCGGGTGGCCGCCTGCACCAGCTGACCATTTACATAGAGCAGGCTCACCGCCAGACCATCGAGCTTGGGCTCGCAGCAGAAGGTGAAACGCACGTCACGCTTGAGGCGATCGCTCATCCGTTGTTCGAACGCCAGCAACTCTTCGCTGCTAAAGACGTTATCCAGACTCAGCATGGGGATCTCGTGGCGCACCTGTTTGAAGGCGGTCAGCGGCTGACCGCCGACCCGCACACTCGGCGAAGTCGGGGTTTTCAGCTCGGGGTGGTCAGCCTCCAGCGCGATCAATTCGCGCATCAGACGGTCGTATTCGGCATCCGGCACTGTAGGGTTATCCAGCACATAGTACTGGTGACCATATTCGGTAAGCAGTTCACACAATTGACGGTGGCGGGAGAGGGTGTCGCTCATGAAAAAGTCTCGAAGTGTGATTGAACATACGGTCGGGGTAGAAACAAAAATGCGGTACCTGGGTACCGCACTTTTTCTTCACTCGACCCGCATGGCGTATTAGTCGCGACTGGCCTCGTAGGCAGCCAGCTCGTGACGGTAACGGGCAATGGTCTCGTCGCTCAGCGGGCTGCGATCCATATCGGTCAGCATGGCATCGAGATCGCTGGCCAGCTGATCGGCAGCCTGCAACATATCCTCGAAGGCAAACGCGGCATTGCTGCGCAGCGGCAGTTGCATGAACAGGGAGACACCCGGCGTGGTGAACTGCTCCATCCGGTACGGGTTGAAGGTACCCGGCTTGACCATGTTGATCATGGAGAAGAGCACTTCACCCTTGCCGTTGGGATCTTCGTGACGGTGGAAAATATCCATCTCGCCAAACTTGAAGCCCAGCGCCATCAGGGATGAGAGCAGGGTCGCACCTTGCAAGTCGTGACCCGGACGGCCCATCAGGTTGATGACATAGACATCCTGCCAGATCTTCTCGACCGGCTGGGGCGCCATGCGCGGCTCTTCAACCACAGGTGCAGGTGCCACATAGGCCGGCTCTTCATAAACAGGCTCGGGAGCCACATGACGGGGCTGCGGCTGATATTCCGGCTCGGGTGCACGCACCGGTTCGGCACGAACGGTGTCGGCGGTACGGACTGTCTCTGCACGGGCACCAAAAGTCGGGGCGGTCGCGTAAGCGGGCTCGACCAGCGGCTCGTCATCCAGCGACTGCATCATGGGCTCGCGCTGGGGACGGGAACGGTAGACCGGGGTACGACGATTGACCTGAGCTGGTTTGCGCACCGGCGCGGCGGGCGCCTCGTCGATCTCCTCGGGCAGCTGTTCGTCGAACGCTTCCTCCTCTTCATAGACAGGAGGCGGCGGAACCGGGCGGGCAGCAGGCTTGCGCACTACGGGCGGCGGCAGATCGTCCTCGTCATCTTCATCATCAAAGGCGGGGACGGCAGGGCGACGACCGAGTTCCGGCTGGCGGCTCTCTTCACTGCGCAGCTTGGGCTCGGCACGACGGCCACCACTGACCACACGTACCTGGCCGATGCCATCGCTGTCGAAGGCGTCGTTATCACGATCCCGCGACTTGGAGTCCATCCGTCCAATCGGTTTCTCTTTGATCGGTGCCTGACGATTCTTTTTGTTGCTCCACAACCCGTGAATGAGCAATGCCGCAATAGCAATACCGCCCAGGGCAACCAAGATGTAACGCAATTCCTGCATTAGCTGCTTCTCTTTCTAGTTTTGCTCAGCCAAAGCGACGGCTTCACCGATATCGACCGACACAATGCGAGAAACCCCGGGCTCTTGCATCGTGACGCCAACCAGCTGCTCAGCCATCTCCATGGAGACCTTATTATGACTGATGTAAACGAACTGTACTGTGCTCGACATCTCTTTGACAAGAGAACAGAAGCGACCGACGTTCACTTCATCGAGCGGTGCATCCACCTCATCCAGCAGACAAAAAGGTGCTGGGTTGAGTCTGAAGATGGCAAAAACCAGCGCAAGCGCGGTTAACGCCTTCTCCCCCCCGGAAAGCAGGGCAATGGTAGCATTCTTCTTACCCGGAGGTCTCGCCATGATGCTCACTCCGGCCTCCAAAAGATCATCAGAGGTGAGCTCAAGCCAGGCACTGCCCCCACCGAACACTTTCGGAAACAGGGATTTTAAATCTTCGTTGACCTTATCGAAAGTGTCCCGGAACCGTATTTGTGTCTCTTTATCAATTCTTTTAATGGCTTGGCTCAAGGTTTCCAGCGCTTGCTCGAGATCCTGACACTGATTTTCAAGATAGGTTGCCCGGGTTTTCGCCTCTTCGTACTCCTCCAGCGCCGCCAGGTTGATGGCGCCGAGCGCCTCCACTTGCCCCTCCAGGGTCTGGATCTCCTGCCGCAACTTGCTGCGATCAGCGGCGATGAGCACCGCCTGATCGAGATCGACCAGTCGAACCCCCAGCTCTTCGAACTGCTCGTGCAGCCCCTGTCGACGGGTGAGGTTGCGTTCGCGCTCAAGACGTAGGGTCGCCAGCTTCTCTTGCAACGTCACCAGCTGCTTGTGATCGGCACTTCTGGCCTGTTCCAGCTCACCGAGCTGGCGCTCCAGCTCCGCAAGCCGTTGATGGCAGGCAAGCTGCTGCGCCTCCAGATTGCGCTGCTCGGCCAGCAGGGGCGCCAGATCCGGCACTGCCTCGCTATCCGGCCCTTTCAACCCGGCCAGCTCCAGTCCGAGCCTCGCCAACTCCTCTTCGCCCAAGGTAATGAGTTGGCGCAGATTGCCCAACTCCAGTTGCAAACGCTGGCAGGTCGCTTGTTGCTGTTCGCGGCGCGCACGGGCCTCGTCGACCGCCCGCTCGCAGCGAGTCAGCAGCTCCTGCGCGAGCTGCACCCCTTGCGTCAGCGGCTCCCCCTGCTCCTGCAGCTCGGCAAGGCGCGCCTCATCGAGTTCCAGTTGTTCGCGGGCGCTGGCCAGTCGCTCTGCCTCTTCGGCCTGCTCCTGATCAAGCCGGATCAGCTCTTCGCCGAGCTGACCGAGCCGCTGCAACCGCTCCTGCCGCTGACCCTGTTGCAGACTCCAGGCTTCGCGCAGTTGTTGCCATTTCTGCTCTTGCTCGCGCAAGGTTCGCTGCGACAACTCCTGCGCACTGGCAAGCTGGGCACGCCGGGCATCGGCAGCCACAAGTTGCTCGCTCAGCTGTGCCAGCCCCGCGGCAACCTTCTCCTGCTCGGTATGCAACCGCTCACGCTCACCCAGCAGCGCCATGGTGCCAAGCGCCGCGCCATGCCCCAGATCTGCCCAGTTTGGCCCCAGCCAGTCGCCAGCAGGAGTCAGTACCGACTCACCGGCCGCAAGGCTTGGCTGGCGGGCCAATGCGGCCTCCCGGCTCTCGACCAGCCAGATGGCATTGAGGAAGGCAGGAATGTGCTCGCCGCCCAGTTGCGCCGCCAGCGTACCGGCAACCGCCGGTTGCGCCGGGCCAATCCAGAGCCCATCTTGCATCAGATCGCACTCGTCCGCCGGCGTTGCGGTGAGCCAGCGACCCAGCACCTTGTCGAGTGCCTGTGCCCACTCGGGGGCAACCTGCAGTCGATCCGCCAGGGTCGCCCCCTCCATCTGTTCGCCGAGGATCTGATCCAGGGTCGCCAGCCGCGCCTCCAGCTCCCGTTGCAGGCTCAACTGCTGGCCATGCTGCTGCTTGAGTTGTTCATGGGCGTCGACCGCCTGTGCCAGCTGCTGGGTTAGCTCGCCATTGGCCGCCCGCGTCAGCTCCAGCTCACCACTCAGGGCATCGAGGGCCGGTTGCAGATCGTCGGCCTCTGTGCCGAGGGGGCCAGCGCGTTCATCTTCCAGCTTGAGGCGGGCCAGCCGGGTCTTGGCCTGCAGCTCCTGCAGACCACCCAACCGGGTACGGGTCTGGTTGAGCTGCCCCTGCAACCCGGCCAACTGTTGCTGCCACAGCTGCTGGCGCAAGCGGGCCTGTTCCAGCTGCTCGCTGGCGTGCTGGCGGGCCTCCTGCTGCTCGGTGAGCAACTGCTCACACTGCTCCAGCCGGGCGCTCTCCTGCTCGGCGCGCAATACCCCTTCGGTCAGTTGATCCTGCTGGCTGGCAAGCTGCGCCTTGCGGGTAGCAATCCGCTCACCGAGCGCCTCTGCACGGGCCTGCCAGTCGCGCCCCAGTTCACTCTGGTGCAGTTGCTGTTGCTCGAGACGGGCGATGGCCTGCCCGCCGAGAAAAATCTGTTGCTGGCGGCTCGCCTGTTCGGCTTGCGCCTCTTGTCTGGCGACCGACAGGGTGACGTGGCGCCCCTCATCAGCGGTGCGCTTGGCATCGAGCGCCGCCAGCGCCTGCTCGGCCTGCGCCAGTTCGGTTTTAGCCTCGCCAAGGCGCGTCTCCAGCGCCCACAACTCGGAGCCAATCAGCTCGGCACGAGCGGCGCGCGAACGACTCTTGAGCTGTTTATAGCGCTCGGCCGTTTCGGCCTGGGCTTTGAGGTGGTCAAGGCGCGAACCCAGCTCGCCGCGAATATCGCCGAGGCGCTCCAGGTTCTCCTGAGTGTGGCGAATGCGCTGCTCGGTCTCGCGGCGCCGCTCCTTGTAGCGGGAAACCCCGGCGGCCTCTTCCATAAAGAGCTTGAGATCGGCCGGACGTGACTCCACCAGTCGGCTGACGGTGCCCTGTTCGATGATGGCGTAGCTGCGGGGGCCAAGACCGGTGCCGAGGAAGAGGTCGGTCACATCCTTGCGGCGGCACTTCTGGCCGTTGATCTGATAGTGGTTGGAGCCGTCGCGCAGCACTTCGCGGCGCACCGAGATCTCGGTAAAGCGGCCGAACTCGCCGGGCACCCGGTTATGGGGATTGTCGAACACCAGCTCCACCGAGGCGCGCCCGTGCGCACTGCGATTGATGGAGCCGTTGAAGATGACATCGGTCATGTTCTCGCCGCGCAGATGGCGAGCGGAGCTCTCCCCCAGCACCCAGCGCACCGCGTCGATGACGTTGGATTTGCCACAGCCATTGGGGCCCACCACGGCGGTCATGTCTGCCGACAGTTCGATGCGGGTCGGCTCGACGAACGACTTGAAGCCGGCGAGTTTGATCAGTTTCAGACGCATGGCGACCTGTATCAGTGGCTAAATAAAGAGGATGCGGGCAGGTGACTTTACCAAATCCAGACCCGGCTTTGTTTGTAATATGCAGGCATCATCCCCATTCATGCCCGATTTTTGGTCGCCACGGCACGAAATAAGGAATAGTCGGCGACTTTACCAAATCAAAGGCTTGTTTGTAATATGCTGGCAGTTCTCCCATGCATAGATGGAGCTCACATGAGCCAATCACCCCATATGGTCAAAGATTCAATCAGCGGTGCAGACTACTTTCTGCGCGGTTTTTCCCTCATTCGCCAACCGGGCATCCGCACCTTTGTGCTGATCCCCCTGCTGGTCAACTTCGTGCTGTTTGCCGGGGCCTTCTATGCCCTGCTGCTGCAACTGGACGGCCTGTTCGCCTGGCTCCACCAGCAGATCCCCGCCTGGCTCGACTGGCTGGACTACCTGCTGTGGCCCATCGCTCTCATCACCATACTGGTGGTCTTCTCCTTTATCTTCAGCTCGGTTGCCAACTGGGTAGCCGCCCCCTTCAACGGCCTGCTGGCGGAGAAGGTGGAGCAGATCCTCACCGGTCAGCCCGCCAATGACGGCAGCATGCTGGATATCGTCAAGGATGTGCCACGCACCTTCGGCCGCGAATGGACCAAGCTGAAGTATTACCTGCCCAAGGCCATTGGCTGCCTGATCCTGTTCCTGATCCCTGTGGTGGGCCAGACCCTGGCGCCGGTGCTCTGGTTCCTGTTCAGCGCCTGGATGATGGCGATCCAGTATGTGGATTATCCGTTCGACAACCACAAGATCGACTTCATCACCATGCGCGACGCCTTGAAGCAGCGCCGCGGCAAGTGTCTGAGCTTCGGCGCTTTGGTGACCCTCTTCTCCGCCATTCCGGTGGTGAACCTCTTCGTGATGCCGGTCGCCATCTGTGGCGCCACCGCCATGTGGGTCGATCACTACCGGCAGGAGCAGTTGGGACGCTAACCCTTGAACATTGATTAGAAAAAGGCACCCGAAACGGTGCCTTTTTCGCATTTAGCATGAATTAAATTAATGCATGCATTCGATAGCTTGTCCGATATGACACGAGTTGGTAGGATTCTGGCCTTTCTCGTTCCCTGGGATAACTCATGTTACATGCACTCTTCTTGGTGGGCCTGGTGGCCGAAGGGATGACCGGCGCGCTGGCCGCGGGTCGGCGACGGATGGATCTGTTTGGTGTGGTGATCATCGCCTCGGCGACGGCCATCGGTGGTGGCACCATCCGCGATGTGCTGCTGGGCCACTATCCGCTGCTCTGGATTGAGCATCCGGAATACGTGCTGCTGGTTGCCGCAGCCGCGATGGCGGGTGTGGTCTCCGCCCCCCTGATGCGCTACCTCGGCAAGCTGTTCATGGCCCTTGATGCCCTGGGACTGGTGGTCTTCTCCATCTTCGGTGCGGCCCGGGCGCTGGATATGGGCCACGGCGCCGGTATTGCCTGCATCATGGCGGTGGTGACCGGGGTCTTTGGCGGTGTGCTGCGGGATCTGCTCTGTCAGCGAATTCCGCTGGTGTTTCGTCGCGAGCTCTATGCAGCCATTTCGCTGATCACCGCAGCGCTTTACTGTCTGGCGCTGGACCAGGGCTTGCCGACCAACTGGGCCGCGTTCGGTTCCATCGGGATCGGCTTTGTACTGCGGCTGCTGGCGGTTCGCTTCAAGTGGGGTCTACCCACCTTCAACTACCAATACGCGACCCACTGAGTACGCCAGCTTCTGGCGAGGCGGGTTGGATTGCGAGCAACAAAAAAGCGCCCGAGCGGCGCTTTTTTCATGGACGGTCTGCGACTCAGTTAATCCCTTCCGAGCTGAAGAAGGTCGCCTTGTCGGCGATAAAGCGGATCTTGATGTTCTTCCCTTCCCCACCCCAGAGGCAGCTGGTGGTGCCCAGCGCATCGTCACAACGCTCCGCCTTGCCCAAAATGGTGCTGGCCTCGGCGTAACTCATCCCCATCTTCAACTGGTCGTAATTTTCACGGTTGAGCTTGCTGCAACCGGTCAACAACAGGGCAATCAGGCCGCCAATCACTATCTTTTTCATCGCAATCTCCTCTCTGGTGGGAAGAGCTTGGCAGTTTGCCAACCCCTTTACCAGCTGCGCACCGGGCCGGTATCGAGGTGAACGAAGTTGTCACGGGGATAGTAACCAACCCCACCCACCTTGAGCTGGAGCGCCGCCTTGCGCAGATGGGCCAGCTGTACGCCGGGGATCCGCACATCCACCGCCTGCCCCAGGGTGTGGTAGCTGTGCTTGGCCACGCCGCGGCTCTTGTGGCGCTTCTGACGATTGGTCGCCGGGGCGCGATAGCCGGAGATCAGCTGAATTTCACTGCGCCGCCCCAGCTTGTGCTGCAACAGAAACAGCTGATCAAACAGCTTCTTGTCGATGTTGAACACTTCGTTGCGCCGGTAATCGCGGAAGATGTGGTTGAGCTCGGCCAACCCGTCGCTCAGATAGTGGCCATTTTCCCAATAGCTGGCGCGCACCCGCTCGCCGGTATTGAGATTGAAGAAACTGAGTTCACGCCCGGTGGTACTGCGGCTGGCCAGTGCAGGGAAGGAGATCAGCGAGCTGCCCAACAGGCAACCGGCTCCCAGCAACAGGCGACGTCGACTTATCTCTTGTTCCAGCATAAGGGGTTCGTCCATCGCAGATTCAAGCGAAAATAGTTGAATAAGATCACTGATTGAATGTGATACAGGCGCTTGAAACTACCCTCCGGCGGGGGGCCCTGTCAAACCGCAATCGCCCATAGAAAAGCCCGGCACAGGCCGGGCTTTTCACTCTGTGGCAGGGATCACAGCAGGCGACTCTGGAAGCTGACCCGATCAAATCCGTAGATGTCGTTGCGCAGTTGCTGACGACCATTTTCGTCGATCCAACTGCTCCAGTAGACGGTAAAGACCGGGATCGGCGTGGTGAGCGGCAACCATTTGGTCTGGCTCTCCTTGAGGATATTGGCCACCTTGTCCGGCTGATAGCGGGAATCTGCCAGCAACAGCTCGGCCAGATCGTCCGCATGTTCCACCCGGATGCAGCCCGAACTGAAGGCGCGTGCCCCCTGCTCGAACAGCGCCTTGCGCGGGGTGGAGTGCAGATAGATGGCGTCATTGTTGGGCAGGTAGAACTTGTAGCGCCCCAGGGCATTGTGATCACCCGGCTTTTGCCGCAGGCGATAGGGGAAACCGGCGGCCAGCGCCTGATGCCACCCCTCTTCGGTGAACTGCACCGGATTACCCTCGCTGTCGATCACCTCGAACTGCTCGCGACTCAGATAGGCGGGATCGCGACCCAGCTTGGGCAGGATGTCCTTGCTCAGGATGGAGCGCGGCACATGCCAGGAGGGATTGAGCACGATGGAGCGAATTTCGCTGGCGAGGATGGGCGTGGCGCGCTGCTCCTTGCCGACGATGACCCGGCTGGTGAATACCTCGTTGCCGGACTCCACCACGCTCAGACGGTAGTCGGGAATATTGACCAGCACGTACCGGCCACCGGCGAGCTGATCCACCAGATCGCGACGCCACAGGTTGCGCAGCAGCAGGCTGGCGCGCACTTGCGGGCCGGTATTGAGCCAGGAGCGGGTCTGACGACCGATAATGCCGTCCGCGGTGAGACCGTGACGACGCTGGAACTGCTTGATGGCCTGCTCGGTATCACCATCGTAAATCTGATCACCATGGCTCGGGGCGCTGTCGCCCAGCTCGTTGAGCATGGCGCGGATTTGGCCGAGCTCGGCGGAGCTCTCTCCGGCACGCAGGGTCGGCATATCGAGGGTTGGCCACTTGCTGGCCATCGGCATCGCCAGCAGTTTGTGCACCTTGGCCCGCACCGCCTCGTATTCCGCCACCTGAGGGCGCAGGGATTTCACCTGGGTGAGCAGGTCATCATCGCTGGGTGGGGTCACTACAGGGCGGTTCAAATCGAGCTTGAGGGTCTTCATCTGCTCGCGCGAGACCAGATCCATACCCCGCCAGGCGTGCTGGAAACGGCTCAACTTGGTAAAAATGTCGTCATAGATGGCACCACGCTTGTCTGCAGGGGTGGCCTGCAGACGCTTCCACAGCGTGAAAAAATCGGGATGCAGCTGGGCAAGCACAGCCTCTTGCAACTGCTGCTCCAGCTCGACACGGGCCTGTTCGGCCTGACTGCCCTGATACCAGTCGTGTCCGGTTTCACTGGCCGACACCACAACTTGTGCTTCGGTCGCATGTACCGCGCCAGCGGGCAAACATCCCAGCCACACCAGATTGGCAAGGGCCAGCCAATACTTCATCCCCATGGGTACCTCAAAACGGTTTGTTCACTCTGTCGGGCCTGACAAGCTGACCCGATGCTCAGGCCGCTCATGATGCGTGAACGGCCAATACTTTGCTAGCGCCCGGGGGCATAACGCTGCCAGATAATGTCATACGCATCTGTCTCCTTGAACCGCGCCAACGCCTGATTGAATTGTTGCAAGAACTGCGGCGAAAAGCTGCGCTTGCCCAACATAAAGAAGCTCGGCGATTCAGATACCACCATGGGGTGACTGGTGAACAGACCGCTCATCCCCTCCTTGTTAAGGGCGCTGGGGGTAGCCAGCATGTCACCGAGGAAACCGTCGATCCGCCCGCGGGCCAGTTTCTCAAAATTTTGCTGGTCGCTCACCGCACTCACCTGTTTGGCATAGCGAGCGAGCAGCAACATCACTTCCTCACCATAGAAGTACTCTTTGGTAACGCCGAGAGAGTAACCACTGGCCAGCCAGCTCGTCAGATCCTGTTCGGGATAGTGGCTGCCCTTGCGGATCCACAGCAAGGTGCGCCCCGGGTTGTAGGAGTCGGAAAACCAGGCATAACGAGCGCGCTCATCATTGATATTCGCCTCCATCGCCATGTCTATCTCACCATATTCCATTTCGTGCAGTACCCGCTTCCAGGGCAGCTCCACATAATGGACCTTGCAGTGCATGGAAGTGAGCACAGCCGTCAGCACCTCGGCGGCATAACCGCGCACCTCTTGCGGTGAATCGGCTTCGTAATAATGGTAGGGGGGCCAGTTATCGTAACCGACCTGAATGGGCTCGGGACACAGGGCCTTGGCCAATGCCATTGGCGCCCATAATCCAAGCAACAGACAGCAAGAGATCCACTTCATATGTCATCCTTGACGAATAAGTGAGTCATCATAAATCGCCCCCTGCAAAATGGCGATAGAGGCCAGATGACTATCGCATCCGCTAGAAAATGACGCAGCAAAGCACGTCTATTTGCCAATTGCTCCGCCGGAGCGCCACTGGCAACCTGCACCCCGCGAGACCTGTTTAACCGGGAAACAGCAACGTTTGGAACAGGGGTAAAAAGGGGTTAATATGTGACCAAATATTTTTTTGTGATCCACTATGCTTTTTTTGCAATTGGATTAGCATATGCGCGACATCGGCCTACCCATTCTGTCAGGCATAGAGAGTGATATGACGTACAAAAAGTTCGGTTTTTTGACTGCCATTCTGGCGTTAAGCGGTTTTTATCTTTACACCCTCTATCTGGCTGCTCACCCCAACGTGAGCCTGGCCTACAAACTCTATTATCTGGAAGGCAAAACCCGCTTCTGGGAACACAACTCCAGCATGACCTATCAGCCGGGTAACGAGCTCAATCTGACCAAGCCGAGCCGCTTTCTCTCCAGCGAAGGCTGGGCCAAGAAGCCGAGCGATGAAGGTACCCTGCTCAGCGGTCAGGGCGGCCTCTATTTTGTGCTGCCCAAGCAGGCGGCCAATCCGGATCAGTTGACCGTACAGGCCCGCATCAACAGCCCGGAAGCCGGAGCCCTGTTGAAAGTAGCGCTGGGTCACGACTTCACCACCACGGTGAAACTGGCCAAAGCGGGCATCAACGAAATCCGCCTCAGTCTGCCCGGTGACTCGCTCACGGCAGATCCCAAGCACCCCAATTTTCTGGCGCTCTCGGCACCTACTCCCATCAATGTGCAGTCGGTACGTTTGACCGTAGCCCAGTGATCCTTGCCCCGAATACCATTTTATAAAAACAACTATCCCAAATAAGGACGTTCTTATGTCGCATCCAGATTTTCGACTCTCTCTGGTCGTTCCCGTTTACAACGAGGAAGAGAGCATCGATGCCTTCATCAACGCGATAGACAACGAACTGGCCCTGCTGAAAGACCAGCTTGAAATTGTATTCGTCAACGATGGCAGCCGTGACCGCACCCGTGAAGTGGTCGAGCAGGCCATCGCCCGCGATCCGCGCGTGACCCTGGTCAACCTGGCACGCAACTTCGGTAAAGAAGCGGCCCTGACCGCAGGTCTGCATCAGGCCAAAGGGGATGCCATCGTGCCGATGGACGTGGATCTACAAGATCCTCCTGCCCTGATCCTGGAGTTCGTCAAACTGTGGCAGACCGGTGACTATGACACCGTCTACGGCATCCGCGTCGATCGCAGCGCCGATACCCCGATGAAGCGCCTGACTGCCGGTGGCTTCTACCGCTTCTTCAACGCCCTCTCCACCAGCACCAAGCTGCCGGAGAACGCCGGTGACTTCCGCCTGATCGACCGTCGCGTGGTCGAGGCGATCAAGCTGCTGCCGGAGCGCAACCGCTTTATGAAGGGGCTGTTTGCCTGGGCCGGTTTCCGTGCCGTTGGCGTCCCCTACGAGCGCCCGGCTCGTCACGCCGGTGAAACCAAGTTCAACTACTGGAAACTGTGGAACTTCGCCCTCGACGGTCTGCTCAGCTTCTCCAGCTGGCCGCTGCGGGTCTGGAGCTATGTGGGTGTCAGCGTCTCGCTGGTGGCCTTCCTCTATATCCTGAAAATCATCACCCAGGTGATCTTCTTCGGCATCGACGTGCCCGGTTACGCCTCCCTGATGTCCGTGGTGCTGTTCCTCGGCGGTATCCAGCTGTTGTCACTCGGCATCATCGGCGAGTACATCGGCCGCATGTTCGTGGAAGTGAAACAGCGCCCGGTCTACCTCATTGAAGGGGTCTATGGCCAGTATGCCAAGCAGGATGCGGCCAAACCGCAGAGCGCTGACAGCAACCCGCAAGAGCAGCAGGAGCAGGCGCCTCAATGATCTCCCGCGAGGAATTCTGGCGGCTGGTACGTTTCGGTTTTGTCGGCGGGGGGGCTACTCTCGTCGACCTTGGCACCTCCATCGCACTGTTTCATACCTGGCCCACCATCTCGGAGCACCTAGTTACCACGCTGGCTTTTGCCATCGCATTCTGGTTCTCCTTCTTTGGTCACCGCTACATTACCTTCCAGAAGCAGGGAGCCGCCAGCAAGTTTCTGCTGGTCGCCCTCTTCTCGCTGGCGGTGCGTAACCTGATCCTGAGCGGCCTGCTGTTTACGGGGCTCTCCGGTCTGCTGCCGGTGGTCATCGCCACCCTGACCGTTACCGTCCTCACTTACGTTCTCTCTCGCGTCTGGGTTTTTGCCTGATGAATGATATGACCAATACTGCCCCGCTAACCGGGGCTGCACTCCCGTATCGCCCGTCACTGCGCATCAGCGGTCGTGACTGGCTGATGATCATCGCCGCCTTCATGCTGAGCCGGGTGGCGCTGTATGGCATGGGCTACTTCGGTGTCCAGCTCTATGGCTCCCCCGACATCGGCCCGCTGCAGGCCTATTGTCAGTTCGACTGCGTCTGGTTCCAGCGCATCATCGAAAACGGCTACGACCTCTACCCCCGCTGGCTGAGCAAGGGCAATGCGGCCAACTGGGCCTTTATGCCGCTCTACCCGATGGTCTCCGGTGCCATCTCCAACCTGTTCAATGTCGAGAGCCTGATCGGCCTCATCATTGTTACAAATCTCTCCTTCTTCGCCAGCTTGCCGCTGATGCTGCTGGTGTTGCGTCAGCTCAAGCTGGGGGACGATACCGCCCGCTTCGGCGTCTGGCTGCTCGCCTTCTCCCCCTTCTCCGCCTACTTCGTCTCCGGTTATACCGAGTCGACCTTTATGGCGCTGATGCTGGGGATGTTCCTGTTCGCCTATCGGGAGCAGTGGCTGATGGTGGCCGTGCTGGGGGTCTGTATCTCCGCCACCCGCAACCTGGGGGTAATGATGGTCTTCCCGGTGCTGATCCTGGCGCTGCAGGCTTACGGCTGGCGGGAATTTTTCCGCTTCACCGAGCGCGCCTTCAAGGTGGTCTTCACCCTCTGGATGATCCCCTTTGGCCTGTTTGCCTATATGGTCTATCTCTATCACCTGACCGGCGATGCCTTCGCCTTCAAGCACATTCAGGTGGCCTGGGGTCGCTACATGGACAGCCCGCTGGACTGGTGGCTGAGTGGTTTCGAGCTGGGCGGCCGCAAGGCTTACCTCTCCATCATGGTGATCTTCGGCTGGTGCCTGAACGGCTACCTGTTCAGCCAGAAACGCTGGGCTGAAGCGACTCTGATGTTCATCTGCTGCACCATCCCGCTGATGACCGGCCTCAACGCCATGCCACGCTACATGTTCGGGCTCTACCCTACCCTGCTGGCCATCATTCTGCTGACCCATCGCTGGCCCGCCATCCGCCCTGCTGTGCTATGCATCAGCGGCATGGTGGCCTCCTTCATCGCGGTGGCCTTCGTCAACTTCAAGTTCTTCACCGTCTGATGTGACGACAAAGCCTGATACACCAAATGCCGGTCACCTGACCGGCATTTTTTATGGGCGCTATTTTTATCGACAGAGCGTCCCATCTCCTCTCCGTCACACTTTCCTCGGCTTGAAAACGTAACCATTTGAACTGATGTCACAAATCGGCATTTTGCCGATCCAAGGCGCGCTTTGCTGCTCCTAGAATGGGCCCTTGTCCGAACTGCCCTGCTCAAGGAATGGCTTATGCGTCGTGCTCATCACTTATCCCCTCTCTGGCTCGCCCTGCTGGCCGCCCCTCTGTTCACCCAACAGGCGATGGCTGCCCCCGAGGTTCGCCTCTATGTAGATGGTCAACCGGTGGCGGCCCCGATCGCGCTGGACAAGGGCACGGTGGAGCTGACTCACCCTCTTGCCAAGGGGAGCCACCAGATCCGCATCAGCGACGCAGACAACAGTTGCGGTACCAGCTTTGGCCCGAGCGAGAGCAAGCCGCTCCCCTTCGGCACCGCCCAGCCCATGGACAAATGCAGCAAGGATCAGAGCTTTACCCTGCGGGTGATGCTGGCCGGGGAGTATCAGTTCACCTTCAACCCGGATACCCCCAGCCTCAAGGTGCTGCGGGCGACCAAGAAGAGCGAATTCAAACGACAGCCACCAGAAGAGCCCTGCATCAGCTGGGATGGCGGCCCGGTCACGGTATCCCTGAAAGGGGTTTGGCCCGAGGGTACCCGACTGAGGGATGCCTACTCGAAACAGGAGGCGGTGGTCAAACAGGGCAAGCTGACCCTGAGCCCGAGCAAAGAGAGCGGCGGCCTGCTGCTGCTCGAGCCGGTCAAGGCAGCCAAGCCAGCACCGTTCAGCTGGGATCAGGCGAGCGTCTATTTCCTGCTGACCGACCGCTTCCACAATGGTGACCCCGCCAACGACCACAGCTTCGGCCGCCAGAAGGATGGTCAAGACGAGGTGGCCACCTGGCACGGCGGCGACTTCAAGGGGCTGACCGAGAAGCTCGACTACATCAAGAGCCTCGGCATGAACGCCATCTGGATCACCCCCATGGTGGAGCAGGTTCACGGCTTTATCGGCGGTGGTGAGCAGGGCAACTTCCCCTTCTACGCCTACCACGGCTACTGGGCGCTCGACTTCACCAAGATTGACCCCAACTACGGCGATGAAGAGAGCCTGAAAACCCTGGTGGACGAGGCCCACAAGCGCGGCATGCGGATCATCCTCGACGTGGTGATGAACCACGCCGGTTACGCCACCCTCGCCGACTTGCAGGATTTGGGGCTCACCGAGCTGACCCAGAACAGCGGCAAACTGCCGACCGTCTGGAACCAGTGGCGCCCGAGCGGTGGCCTCAACTGGCATGGTTACAACCAGTTCATCGACTATCAATCACCCGCGTGGAACAAGTGGTGGAGTGGTGACTGGGTGCGCGCCGGTCTGCCCGGCTACCCGCAGCCCGGCACCGACGATGTCACCGGCTCGGTGGCGGGGCTGCCGGACTTTCTGACCGAATCGACCAAACCGGTAGGGCTGCCGCCGTTGTTGGCCGCGAAAAAAGACACCCTCGCCAAGGCGCTGCCCGACGCTACCGTGAGCGACTACCTGATCGCTTGGCACACCGACTGGGTGCGCCGCTTTGGCATCGACGGCTTCCGCGCCGACACCGTCAAGCATCTGGAGCCCGAGGTGTGGGCCAAGCTCAAGCAGGCGGGCACCGCTGCACTCAAGGAGTGGAAGACCAACAACCCGGGCAAGGCCCTCGACGATCTGCCCTTCTACATGGTGGGCGAGGTGTGGGATCACGGGGTGGCCAAGGATTTCTGGTATCAGAACGGTTTCGATTCCCTGATCAACTTCGACTATCAGCGCGAGTTCGCCCTGCCCCAGGCCCAGTGCATGGCCAGCGCCGAGCCCACCTATGCCAGCTACGCCAGCCGCATCAATCAGGATCCCGAGTTCAACGTGTTGAGCTACATCAGCTCCCACGACACCAAGCTGTTCTTTGGCGACTATCAGGATGTGCCGCTACAGCGCCGGGTCGCCAACAGCTTTATGCTGCTGCCAGGCGGTATCCAGCTCTACTATGGCGACGAGTCCGGCCGGGGGCTGGCCAAGGATGGGGGGGTGTTCGATCAGGCGTTGCGCTCGGACATGAACTGGCAGGAGCTGGCCAGCGGCGACAAGGCTGAGCTAGTCAAGCACTGGCAGCAACTGGGCCAGTTCCGCGCAGCCCATCCGGCCATTGCGGCAGGCAGCCACCAGAAACTCTCTGATGCTCCCTACGCCTTTGTGCGGGAGAAGGGGGATGACAAGGTGGTGGTGGTCTTTGCCGGTCGGCAGAAGTAACTCTTGAGCCACATTGACCAGCAACAGAGAGGGGAGCCACTGGCTCCCCTCTCTCGTTTATCTATCTACCAAGGCTCACTGTGACAGGCGCGCCGCCACCGGCCACTGCAGGCGCGCTTTGACCAACATCTCTTGCCACAGGGGCCAGGCCAGCAGCGCCTGATGATAGGTTCCGGCCTGACCGGGCAACAGGATGCCGTAGCTGGCCAGCCGATAGGCCATCACCGCATAGAAGGCGTCGATAATGCCCGCCTCGCCAAAGTAGAAGGGGCCACGCGCCTGCGACCAGATCTCCTGCAAGCGAGCCAGCTCGCCGACCGCCTCCACCGGGGGATCGATACGGGTTGGCGCCCCAAGAAAGAAGGGGAGCAGAGAACGGATCTGCCGAAATCCGGCGTGCAACTCGGCACAGAGGCTGCGAGCCTGTGCCCGCTCGGCAAGCGAAACAGGATAGAGCTGGCGGTCGGGACAGAGCTCGTGAACATATTCGGCAATGGCCAGCGAGTCATGAACCCGCACGCCATCGTGTTCGAGCCAGGGCACCAGACCGGCCGGTGCCAGCCGCTTGAGCCGCGCCAGCGACTTGGCATCCTCCAGATCGAACACCTGCTCCTGCCACGTCAGCCCGCTCATGGCGAGCACCAGTGCCGCCCGCATCGCCCAGGTGGAGCCGGTGCCCACCGCCAATACCAAGGATCCCATCTGCTGCCTCCTGCATGAGTTGCCTGCGACCGGCCGATCTGCCCTTGATGGCAAAACATCCGATGGTCGCTTCACATTTGCACACCGGCGGGTTTGACCCTCTTGGTGAGCGATGCTAGTTTGATTTTTCAAAACAATCAGTTAGCAACAATGTGAGCCATTAACCGAAATATGGACAGCCAATTTACCATCGTCATCGCAGATGACCACCCCCTGTTTCGGGGCGCCCTTTACCAAGCGGTGCACATGGCCATCAACGACGCTCAATTGCTGGAAGCGGACTCCATCGACAGCTTGACCAGCCTGCTCGGCGAGCATCCCGAAGTTGACCTGTTGCTGCTCGATCTCAAGATGCCGGGGGCCAATGGCTTCGAGGGGCTGGCCCACCTGCGTGGCCAATATCCCGACCTGCCCATCGTGGTGGTCTCCGCCTCGGAAGATGCGGCCATCATCCAGCAGGTGTTGCGGCTCGGGGCGCTCGGCTTCATTCCCAAGTCGGTACCGATGAAGGAGCTGGTCAACGCCCTCAATACGGTGATCGGGGGGGATAACTGGGTGCCGGAAGGCATCTCGCTTCATCCCGAATCGGAAGATGGCCCCGATTTCGCCAGCAAGCTGGCCAGCCTCACCCCCCAGCAATACAAGGTGCTGATCATGCTGCGCGATGGCAGCCTCAACAAACAGATCGCCTGGGAGCTCAACGTCTCCGAGGCCACCATCAAGGCCCATATCACCGCCATCTTCAGAAAACTGGGGGTCAAAAACCGCACTCAGGCAGTCATCGCCCTGCAACAGCTCGATATCAAGGAGAGCTGAAACCCGCGCGCAGTGACACGCGCGAGACGACATAGCCAGCCATGCTGGCTATTTGTTGCTCGACAATTAGCACGATCGTACTTTATGCTGCCAGCGCCAACGAGGAGAGAGTGATGAGCAAAGGGCGCCTGACCCGGGAAAACATTTTGCAGACAGCCTTTGAGCAAGCGAGCCAGCAAGGGCTGGAGAGCCTGACCATCGGCTCGCTGGCCAGCGCCTGCGAGATGTCGAAAAGCGGCCTGTTTGCCCACTTTCAATCCCGAGACAATCTGCAGATCGCCGTGCTGGAGTACGCCGCCGAGGTATTTCGGCTGCGGGTGATCCAACCGGTACGTCAGCAGGAGCACCAGAGCCAGCACGACAAGCTGATCGCTCTGCTGCGCGCCTGGCAGGCGTGGAACCACTGCTTTGCCGGACGCTGCATGTTCCTCGACGCCTGGACCTCGGTGCAGGATGGCCATGAGCAAAAGAGCCAGGTGCAGCAAGCCGCCCGGCAACTGGTGCGCTTCTGGCTCGACTATCTGGCCCGTCAGGTGGTGCAGGGTCAGGCCGCAGGCGAGTGGCGACGCGAGATGGATCCCTGGCGCGCCGTTTATCGCCTCTATGGCCTCTATCTGGCGGATCAGGTGTTCAACGATCTCGAACTGTGTCAGGATCCGGCTCGCCACTTCTGGCCCGAAGTGGATGCTCTGCTCGCCAGCTGGCGCTGATGTTTTAGCATCCGTTCAACAAGACTTTTTAAAAACCGACAAAAAAGCACGACCGTTCGCACATAAAAACCACAGGATGACCATGAGCAGCAAGATCTACTTCAACACCCGCCGCTTCAGCCCGAGCAAATGGCTGCTGGGGATCGGCACCCGGTTGCACCACAGACTCGCCCCCACCCATGCCAAGCGCACCGCCAGCAAGTTGCTGCTCACCCCCCAGCGCAACCAGCGCGGTGGCCACGAACCAGCCGGTCTGGTGAAGCAGGCCGTCCATACCAGCGAAGGGGTATTGATGAGCTATCGGCTCGGTCAGGGGCCGCTGTGGCTGCTGATGCACGGCTGGTCCGGCAGCGCCAGCCAGTTCTATCCGCTGATGAGCCATATCGCCGCGCAGGGTTTCACCGCAATTGCCTACGATCATCCGGCCCACGGCCAGAGCGCGGGCAACACTGGTCACCTGCCCCGTTTCGTGCGCGCCTTCGACGAGCTGGCGACCAAGCTGGCCAGCGAAGCAGGCCCGCTGCACGGGGTCATCGCCCACAGCATGGGAGGCGCCGTCACCCTCTCCAGCCGTCAGCCGGGTATCGATACCCTGCCGCTGCTGTTGATTTCGCCGGTGCTCGACTATGTGCCCCAGCTCTACGGCATGGTGGCGCGCTCCGGCTACTCCATCCGGTTGTTCGATGCGGTGGTCAAGGAAATTGAGCAAGAGTACCAGCACCCCTTGAGCACGGTCGATCCGCTGGGTCGCCTCGCCAGTCGCAGCGGTGCGGCAATGATCGTGCATGACGAGGAGGACAGATTCGCCCCCCATAGCGACTCCTTGCGGGCCAGTCAGGATGGTCATACCCGGCTGGTGAGCACCCGGGGTCTGGGCCACGGTCGCATCCTCGCCAGCGCCCCGGTATTCGCCGCCTTCGATCAGCTGGCGCGGCCGGAAAATCCTCACCGCGCCCTTTGACATGGGGCCATGAAAAAACGGGCGAGCGCCCGTTTTTATATTTGATACAGCGCCTTATAGTTAACTTGTCAGTGGGAACATTCTTGTCAGTACACAATAAGGCGCCAGCATATGGCCAGACCCAATACAGCGTTGTTGCTCACCGGTGGCGGTGCTCGCGCCGCCTATCAGGTCGGTGCCCTCAAGGCGATTGCGGAGCTCTACCCGCGCAATCTCGGCATCCCTTTTCCCATCCTCTGTGGCACCTCGGCGGGGGCCATCAATGTCACTGCACTGGCCTGCTACGCCTCCTGCTTCCATCTGGGAGTGCGCAAGCTGGAGTGGGTCTGGCGCCGCTTCGAGACTCACCACATCTTCGATTTTCACCCGGGGCGCCTGCTGTGGCGGTTGTTGTACGAGGGGTCGGCGGGGCTGATCAACCCCCACACCAACCACGCCTTTCACCTCTTTGACAACGCGCCGCTGCACCGCCTGCTGGATCAGCTCATCGACTATCATCGGATCGATGATAACATCCTCTACGGCAGTCTGGAGGCGCTCGCCATCACGGCGTCGGATTACGATGACGGCCTCTCCACCACCTTCTTTCAGGGGCGTGCCGACCACCATCCGTGGGAGCGGGCCAGACGGCGCGGGGTGCGCACAGTGCTTACATCTGAGCATCTGCTCGCCTCCTCGGCGCTCCCCTTCGTCTTTCCGGCCACCCGGATCGGCGAGAAGTTCTACGGCGACGGATCCATCCACCAGCTGAGCCCGCTCAGCCCCGCCATCCATCTGGGGGGTGAACGGATCCTTCTGATCGCCCTGGATCCGCCAGCGCACTCGGCACCGACCCATCACCACGGCCACCTCACCAGCTCCAATATTGCCAGCCATCTGCTCGATACGGTCTTTACTGACACCCTCAACTCCGATCTGGAGCGGCTGTGGCGCATCAACCAGACTCTGGATCTGATCCCGGAGCGGGAGCGCAACCGCCTCAAGCTGAAGCGGGTGGAGACCTGTGTGCTGAAACCGAGTCAGGATCTCGACACCATCGCACTGGCCTATCTGCGCAAACTGCCGCTAAAGTTGCGCCGGCTGTTGCGGGTGCTGGGCGTGAAGGGGGATGAGACCAGCAGTCTGGCCAGCTTTTTGATGTTCTATCCGGGTTACTGCCAGCAGTTGATCAAGCTGGGCTATCAGGACACCCTGAGGGAGCGGGAGCGGGTCGTCGCCTTCCTCGATATCGAAGGGCTACCAAAAGAGCGGGAGTAAAGGGGGCGGCCGATGAGTGCAAGGGGACTCAGCGCCCCTCCAGCAAACGCTGCTCAGCCTGTTCCATCGCCACCACGGTACCAAACAGGATCAGCCGATCGCCAGCCGCCAGCACCAGCTCGGGTCTGGGCTCCAGACTCTGATCCCCGCGCTGCACCTCCTTGATCCGCACCTCATCAAGCGGCAACTCGCGCACTTCACGGCCTACCGCCCACGCCTGATCGTGCAGCAGCAGCGGGTGGAGACGTTCAAGCAGCTGATCCTCCTCCAGATTGCTGGCACTCTGATCCCCCCAGTAGAAGCCGTGCAGGAAGCGATACTGGCTGCTGCGCTCCAGCTCCATCCGACGGATCACCCGGCCAATTGGGATATCGCAATTGAGCAGCAGGTGGGAGACCAGCATCAGGGCTCCCTCCTGGGATTCGGGAATCACCTCGAAAGCCCCTGCCTGCTTGTACTGCTCCAGAAAACTGTCATCCCGGGTACGCACCAGCACTTTGAGATCCCCCGCCAGTTCGCGGATCAGTGCCAGCATAGCCTCCACCCGCTTGCGGTCATCGAAGGTGATGATCACCAGCCGCGCCCGCAACAAGCCGGCGGCCAGCAGAATATCGCGGCGACTGGCATCGCCGAAGGCCACCTGCTCCCCCGCCAGCTTGGCTTCGCTCACCCGCTCCGGGTCGAGGTCTAGGGCCAGAAAGGGGATCTCCTCGATCTTGAGAAAGCGGGCACAGGTCTGCCCCGCCCGGCCAAACCCGGCGATGATGACATGCTGGTTTTTGCTCAGGCCCGACTGTGCCACCTCGGAGCGGGTCAGCAGCGCCGGATCGGTGAGGCTACGGGCCAGCGAATGGGCCTGGGTCACCAGCCAGGGGGTCATGGCGATGGAGATGATGCCGATACCGATGAGCAGTGAGACCAGCTGCTGATCCAGCAAGCCGTGGTGCAGTGCCAGTGCCAGCAGCACGAAGCCAAACTCTCCCACCTGACTGAGCATGATACCGGCGGCCATGCTGTCGCGCTTTCGTTCCCCCATCAGCCGCCCGGCCAGCAGTACCAGCAGGGATTTGCACAGTACCAGCAGCACCACGCAGATCAGTACCTGCCACCAAGCCCGCGCCACCAGCTCCCACTCCATGGCCATGCCGATGGTGATAAAGAAGAGCCCCATCAGCACATCGCGAAAGGGCTTGATGTCCACCTCCAGCTGATGACGGTAGTGGGACTCCCCCAGCATCATCCCCGCCAGAAACGCCCCCAGCGCCATCGACAGCCCCAGCGAATGGGTCATGTAGGCGGCCAGCAGCGCCACCAGCAGGGCACTCAGCACGAACAACTCGTCGGAGCGAGCTCGCGCCACCTCGTGAAACAGCAGCGGCAGCAACCACTTGCCCACCGCCAGCAGAGTAAAGAGAGCAAACAGCCCCTTGAGGGTGGCCCAGGCGATCTCGGCGGCCAGGGCGCTGCCCTGCACTTCCGGCTGGGCGAGGATCGGGATCATCACCAGCAGGGGCACCACCGCCAGATCCTGAAACAGCAGCACGCTCACCCCCAGCTGGGCGCGGCGGGTATGGAGCTGCTTCTGCTCGCCGAGCTGCTTGATCACCACTGCCGTGGAGGAGAGTGCCAACGTTCCCGCCACCACCAGCGACTGGGCCAGACCCAACCCCCACCACCAGCCGATTGCGAAAAAGATCAGTGACGTGAGCAGCACCTGCAACATCCCGACCCCCAGCACCAACCGGCGCATCGCCAGCAATTTCGGCAGGGAGAACTCCAGCCCCAACGAGAACATCAGAAAGACGATCCCGAGCTCGGCAATGGTCTGCATGATCGACTGGCCGGTGATCACCGCCAGCCCGTGGGGGCCGAGCAAGACGCCGGCAATCAGGTAAGCGAGGATGACCGGCAAGCCGAGGCGCCGGAAAGTTGCCACCAGCAGGACGGCGGCGAACAGCAGGATCAACAGGTCGGTGTACAAATTTTCCTCTCCTTTTATCGACTTAAGCTTAGTCAGCCGATCTGGCGGGCAGGAAAGATATATTGGGCATGCCAATTGCAGGGAGGAGACAGTAGTCAGGTGTTACAGATGGAAGACCATGGAAAATACGTCGTCACTTAATGGCTTTAGCCATGGCATCGAGCAGTGGGTTCGCCAGATGGAGCGGCTCACGCCGTTTCCCAGCATTGAACGCAACCAGTTGCTCGAGCAGTTGTTGGGGCAGAGCGATCTCGGCGGTTTGCTGACAACTTTTGCCGATCGTGCGGCAAGAATTGTCAGGATCCACGGTCTCTACCTCGATTGTGGCCAGCCCCATGTGCTGATCCAGCACCCGCCGCTGGCCACCCTCAACCTGCACAACTATCCGTTCGAGCTGCGCGGTCAGCATGGCCAGCTGCTCGGCCAGCTCCACTACGAGCTGGAACATCCGCTGAGCGGCAGCCAGCAACGGGTCCTGATGCAATACCATCAGCTGCTCTGCCTGCTGCTGCCCCTCTATCTGCGGCTGGAAAAACTGGATCAGCTGGTCCGGCTCGATCACCTGACCGGCCTTGGCAACCGCTCCTACTTTGACGAGGCCATCGGTCGCGCCATCGAGCAGCACAGCCGAGAGCCCCACGGTCTGGTGCTGGTGCTGCTGGATCTCGATCGCTTCAAGCAGATCAATGACACCTGGGGTCATCCGGTGGGGGATCTGGTGCTGAGCCGCTTCGCCCAGCTGCTCAAGGGGTGTATCCGCAGCACGGATCAAGCCTTCCGGCTCGGGGGAGATGAATTTGCCCTGCTGCTGCAACCGGCCGAACCCGAGGCGTGGCGCCCGGTCTGGCTGCGACTGCAGCATATGTTGATGACCAACAAGGAGCTCAGCACCTTCTCGGTCGGATGCAGCCTTGGCGCCGCCAGCTGGCAATCCGGGGTCGATGTGCCGAGCCTCTACGAGGCGGCCGACAGCCACCTCTACGCCCGCAAGAAAGCAGGCAAGGCCAGCCCTAACGAATAATCCCGAACTCTTCTTTGCTCCGGCACATGCGCGCCATGTGACCGGAGCTTCTTTTTTTGAGGTTACGCCGAGATCACCTCAGGCAAGATCCTGCTCGGGCATGATGGGGGCGGCACCGCTTCCCTGCCAGTGGCAGACCAGACCAGTTCCCTCAGCCATAAAGCCGTCGCAGACAAAGAGCCCCACCACCGCCGCCACCTGCTCGCCATAGTAGAGGATGGGGATGCGCCCCCGCTGCCACGAAGGCACGCCATACTCCTGCAGCAACTTTTTCATCCGCCGACTGCCGCTCCGCCCCACCGGTTTGAGGGGGATCCCGGGCGTCACCTGAAAACGCACCGAGAGCGGCTCATCCGCTCGGGGGGAGCGCAGCAGATCCTCGCCGTGCTCCGCCATGCGCACCACCAGCTCGCCCAACCCGTCCGGCAGGGTCAGCGGCTCGCCCACGGTCAGCGGCAATACCTGATGACAGGGTTGCAGGTCAGGGCTCACCAGATAGAGCCGCTCCTGATAACGGCGGCAGCTCTGGCGCCCCCAGTTGAGCTGGGGATTGGCATCGCCGCGCGCCAGCGCTACCTCCTGCCAGAGCCGGGCAAGCTGCTCACGGGATGGCATCTCCCCCCCCTGACGGCGGATCCAGTAGCGCAGCAGGTTGTTGCGCCGGGTGGGTGAAAGGGCGTGCAGCGGGCCGATATGGAGTGCCTCCCCCTCGCCCGCCAGCTGCCAGTCGCTCTCGGCAAGCTCCTCCAGCAGCGCCTCCTGCTCGGCGCACAGGGCCATGCTGCGCGCAGCGGTCTGGGCCATGGCGGGCCAGCGCGCCTTGAGCTGGGGGATAAGCGTCTGGCGCAAAAAGTTGCGGTCATAGCTCACATCCTGATTGCTCTCATCCTCCACCCAGCCAAAGGGGAGGCTCGCTGCCGCCTCGGCCAGCTCGGCGCGACTCATATTGAGCAGCGGCCGCAGCAACAGGCCGCCAGCAAAGGGCTGGCTTGGCAAGATCCCCGCCAAGCCGCGCAGACCGGCGCCGCGCTTGAGGGCCAGCAGCAGGGTCTCCAGCTGATCGTCCTGATGGTGGGCGGTGAGCAGCCACTCCCCCTCCCGCATCCGGGCGGTCAGCCGCTGATAACGGGCGGTGCGAGCCTGCGCCTCCAGACTCTCGCCATTGCCACGGGCCAGAGTCACTCGCTCGACCAGCAGCTCCACCGCCAATTGCTGACACACGGCGTCACAATGAGCGACCCACTCATCGGCATGGGGACTGAGGCCGTGGTGCACGTGCAGGGCGCGAAGTGACAGGCTGTGCTCGCGGGCATACTGTGCCGCCAGCACCAGCAGCAGGGTAGAGTCGAGGCCGCCACTGAAGGCTACCAGCAGACCGGTGGAACCTTCTGGTGCTGGCATAGTCAGACAAAAGCGAGAATAAAGATGAGAAATCATAGGCTTCCCCAAAACGGACCGGCCGATCTTAGCAGAGTCGGGCTTATCAAGCTGCAACCCTGCTGCTAGAGTGAGGCTCGCCCGCCCTCTCCACCAGGCTGGCCGCAAGGCGGTCGCACAACTGATTGGAGCAAGGAAGATGGGCAGGGAAGCAAACAATCCGAATTGGAATCAAACAAGATGAACAATAAGAAAAGCTTACTGGCCGGCCTGATTGGACTGGCACTGCTGGCTGGCTGCAGTCAGGCACCGCAAGACTCCCCCAAACACTCCGGGCTGGCGCTGGCCAATATGGACCCCCAGGTCAAACCCGGCGATGACTTCTTCCGCTACGTCAATGGCAAGTGGCTCGCCACCGCCAAGATCCCCGACGATCGCCCCGCCGATGGCGCCTTCTACATGCTGCGGGACAAATCCCTCGCCGATGTGCGGGTGCTGGTCGAGGGGCTGGCCAAGCAGGAGGCCGCCACCGGCACGCCGACCCAGCAGATCCGCGATCTCTACGCCAGCTATCTGGATCAGGCAGGCCGTGACGCCAAGGGGCTCACCCCGCTGGCGCCGGCGCTGGCCGATATCGACCGGATCGGTGATCAGGCAGCACTGGCCCGTGCCTTTGCCCAGTCGGGCCGCATGGGCGGCGGCGCGCCGTTTGGCATCTGGATCGACGCCGATGCCAAGTCCCCCGACCGCTATGCGGTCTACCTCTATCAAGGTGGACTGGGGCTGCCGGATCGGGACTACTACCTCAAGCAGGATATCGAGAGTCAGGCCCTGCGCCAGAAGTACCAGCAGCATATCGCCGCCATGCTGAGCCGCCTCGGGGAATCTGACCCGAGCGGCAAGGCCAAACGGATTCTGGCCCTCGAAACCCGGCTCGCCACCATCCAGTGGGACAACGTCGCCCTGCGAGATCGGGAGAAGAACTACAACAAGCGCCCCGCCAGCGAACTGGCACGGCTCGCCCCCCACCTCGACTGGCAGGCCTATCTGAACGCCGCGGGCATTGCTTCCCAGCCGGAGCTCATTATCGGTCAGCCGACCTATCTGAGCGCGCTGGATCAGGTGATGGCCCAGACCCCCATCGCCGACTGGCAGGCCTACCTCAAGTGGCAACTGCTGACCGACTACGCCCCCTATCTCGACAGCGAGACCGACCGCGCCAACTTCGCCTTCTACGGCACCACATTGAGCGGCACGCCCAAGCAGCGCGCCAGCTGGGAGCGGGCGCTCGGGGTGCTGAACGATCATCTGGGTGAAGCGGTCGGCCAGCTCTATGTGGCCCGCTACTTCCCGCCAGCGGCCAAGGAGCGGATGGAGCAGCTGGTGGAGAACCTGCGCACCGCCTACGGCCAGAGCATCAAGGAGCTCGACTGGATGTCGCCCGAGACCAAGGCGCAGGCCCTCGAGAAGCTGGCCAAGTTCCGCCCCAAGATCGGCTACCCCGACAAGTGGAAGGATTACAGCGCCATCGCCATCAAACCGGATGATCTGGTGGGCAACCTGCAACGCTCGCAAGCCTTTGAATATGCAGACAGTCTGGCGCGCCTCGGCAAGCCGGTCGACCGGGACGAGTGGCACATGTCGCCGCAAACAGTGAACGCCTACTACAACCCGAGCAACAACGAGATCGTCTTCCCTGCGGCCATTTTGCAGCCCCCCTTCTTCGACATGACGGCGGATGACGCTGTCAACTACGGCGCCATCGGCGGGGTGATCGGCCACGAGATGGGCCACGGTTTTGATGATCAGGGGGCCAAATCCGACGGCGACGGCATGATGCGCGACTGGTGGACACCGCAAGATCTCAAGGAGTTCCGCTTCCGCACCAGCCGTCTGGTGGCCCAGTACAACCGCTTCGAGCCCATCAACGGCCAGTTCGTCAACGGCCAGTTTACCCTGGGGGAGAACATCGGTGATCTCGGTGGTCTCACCATCGCCCACAAGGCCTACGAGCTGTCGCTGGATGGCAAGGAGGCACCGGTGCTGGACGGCTTCACCGGCGAACAGCGCTTCTTCCTCGGCTGGGCGCAGGTGTGGAAGGGGATGTATCGCCCCGAGCTGATGCAGATGCTGCTGCGCTCCGACCCCCACTCGCCCCCCGAGTACCGGGTCAACGGCGTGGTGCCGAACATTCCCGCCTTCTACGAGGCATTCAACATCCAGCCGGGGGACAAGCTCTATCTGCCACCCCAGAAGCGGGTGAAGATCTGGTAACAGCATCAGGGCGGGCTCCCCGGGAGCCCGCCCTCAACAGACAGCAAGAGGTTGCAAGATGAACAGAGCATTGATCATGGCAGGGCTGCTGGCCCTGCCGCTGGCGGCGCAAGCACAAGCCGAAGAGGGATTTAACAAGCAACTGACCCTGCCCTCCGGGCAGGTGATCCGGGTGGCGCAGGGGGTCGGTGAACCTGCCTCCATCGGCAGCTATGACGTGCGACTCTATTCGGGTCAGAACGCCCAGTTTCCACTGGATGAGTTTCAGGATGGCAAGGTGATGGCTCGCAACGGCTTTATCCGGGAGCTGAAACTGGTCGATTTGAATGGCGACAAGCAGCCCGAGCTGGTGGTCATCATCGAGAGCGCCGGCAGCGGCAGCTATCAGGATGCCGATGCCTACACCGTCAGCCCGCAAGGGGAGCTGGAGATCTTCAATCAGGTCAAGGAGCTGGAGCCCAAAGAGGATGTGGTCAAGGCGCTCAAAAGCCCGCAAGACTAAGCCCTCTCCCCGAATCTGAAATATAAAAAGCCCTGATGATCAGGGCTTTGTTGTTTCTGCTGTTGGTACAAACAGCTCAGAGGCGGGTCGCCCGGATGGAGACCTGCGGCAGCGCCATCTCGTGCTGGGCAGCAACCAGTTGCAGCTCGTAGGCCCCCGCCAGCCAGGTCCGGGCCAGTACCGCATCCACGCTGGCGTTGGTAAGTTCGAACGCCGCTACCGGGGTACAACCGGCCAGCAGATTGGCCAGCATGGTGGCGCTCAGCAGATCCCCCACCCCGATGGGATGGCGGGCAAAAGGGTAGAGCGGGCGGGAAAGATGAAAGGTCCCCTCCTCGCACACCAGCAGCATCTCGAAGCGGTCCATGGCAAAACCGGCCTTGCCCAGATGCTTGACCATCACCAGCTTGACCCCTTGCGCGCGCAGCTGCTGGCACGCCTCGATGGCCTCCGGCACATTGCGGATATCGCGGCCGGTGAGCTGTTCCAGCTCCAGCAGATTGGGGGCCAGCATATCGGCGCAGGCCAGTGCCCGGTTTTTCAGAAAATCGGCGACGCCGGGTGCCACTATGCAGCCCTTGTCGGGGTGACCCATCACGGGGTCACAAAAGTAGAGGGCGGCCGGATTGATCGCCTTGAGCCGAGCCACCGCCGCCAGGATCTCCTCCCCCTGTTCGGCCGAGCCGAGGTAGCCGCTCAGCAGCGCATCGCACTCGGCCAGCACACCGATCTCCGCCAGGCCGTTTACCAGCTGACGGATATGGCCGCCGGGCATCACCATCCCCTGCCAGCCTTCACGGTATTGGGTGTGGTTGGAGAACTGCACCGTGTTCATCGGCCACACCTCGATCCCGAGGCGACGCATGGGAAAAACGGCGGCGCTGTTGCCGGCACAGCCAAAGACTACGTGGGATTGAATGGAGAGCACTCGCTTCATGGTTGGCGACTCACGCAATAAGAACAGGAATTCCGGAGGGAAAAACGGGCCTTGCGGCCCGTTGTTGTCACTTTCGACTGTTGTCACTGTCGATTAACGCAGCACCTTGACGGTGTAGCTGCCATCGGCCTGACGATAGAGGCCGTGGATGTCGGTCTCGAAGCCCGGGTAGTGGGCGCCGATCTCGCACAGCATCTCGAGGAACTCGAGCACCGGCAGAGAATCCTGGGTCACCATCTCGCCCGGCAGTACCAGCGGTACTCCCGGCGGGTACGGCAGGATCATGTTGGCGCTGATGCGGTCAACCATGTCACGCAACGGCACCTCTTCCAGATTGCCCGCCAGCTCTTGCTGCCATGCAGCATGCGGGGTCATCTTCATCTCCGGCAGCACGTCGAACGCCTTGAACATCAGCTCCGGCAGACGGTATTTGCAGGTCAGATCGTGGATGCTCTGGGCCAGCTCCTGAATGCGCATCCCTTCGTAGAAGCTAGGGTCTTCACGATAGAGGCTCGGCAGTATGTTCTTGATGGTCAGGTTCAGATCGTAACCACGCTTGAACTCGGTCAGGGCGCGCAGCAGCTGCATCGCCTTGGACTGATCGATACCGATGGAGAAAAGGAACAGCATGTTGTAAGGACCGGTCTTCTCGACCACGATGCCGCGCTCGTCCAGGAACTTGGAGACCAGTGAAGCAGGAATACCCTTCTCCAGCAGCTTGCCATCACGACCCATGCCCGGGGTTAGCAGGGTGACCTTGATCGGATCCAGGTACATGTGGTTGTCATCGATGTCCTTGAAACCGTGCCAGTCATCTTTCGGATCCAGCTTCCAACACTCGACGGTGTCGATGTTGTCCGGCTGCCATACGTCGAAGAACCAGCCTTCGCTCTGATCACGCAGACGCTTGATCTCTTTGCGGAAGGAGATGGCGCGATCGATGGAGTCCTTGATCAGACGCTTGCCGGTGTTGCCACGCATCATGGCAGCGGAGATCTCGGTCGATGCCACGATGCCGTACTGCGGCGAGGTAGATGTGTGCATCATGAAGGCTTCGTTGAAGGTCTCTTCCTCCACGTCACCCTTGATGTGGATCATCGAGGCCTGGGAGAAGGCCGCCAGCAGCTTGTGGGTGGACTGGGTTTCATAGAACACCTTGCCCGGCATCGCTTCGCCGCTCATGCCGCACTTGCCTTCGTAGATCGGGCTGAAGTTGGTGTAAGGCACCCAGGCACTGTCGAAGTGGATGTAAGGAGTATCCAGCGCTTCCTTGATGAAGCCGGTGTTGTAGAGCAGGCCATCATAGGTGGAGTTGGTGACGACGGCGTAACGGGGAGCCTGGGCACCCGGCGTCGCAGCGACTTTGGCAGCGATGGTGTCGCGGCTGAATTCGCTCTGCGGGATACCGCCCAGAATGCCGTAGGCGTTACGGGTCGGACGAAAGTAGATCGGGGTCACGTCGTTCATCATCATCAGGTGAGTGAGCGACTTGTGGCAGTTGCGGTCAACCAGCACAGTGCTGCCAGCCGGCGCGGAGAACATGCCGACGATCTTGTTGGCAGTGGAGGTGCCGTTGGTGACGATATAGGAGCGATCGGCGTTGAAGGTACGGGCGATGTACTCTTCGGCTTCCTTGTGCGGACCGGAGTGATCCAGCAGGGAGCCCAGCTCCGGCATGGAGATGGAGACGTCAGCCTTGAACGCGTTCGGGCCGTAGAAGTCATAGAAGATGCTGCCGGCCGGGCTCATCTGGAAGGCGGTACCGCCCATGTGACCCGGAGTACAGAAAGTGTATTTACCCTCTTCCACGTACTTGAACAGTGCCTTGGTGAACGGCGGCAGGATGGCGTCCTGATACTCCTGAGTGGCTTGACCCATCTTGAGGGCGATGTCATCGGCCATGCCGAGACGGTACTCGAAGAAGTGCACGTTCAGACGCAGGTCGGTCAGGTGAATATCGAGGGTGGACTGGTCGTTGGCGAAGGCGAAGATCGGCAGCTTCTCGTTGCGATCGTGGATCTCCTTGCACAGGCCCAGAGAGTATTTGTCCCAGTCGAAGATGGCGCCGCAAACACGGGGGTTCTTCTCAATCAGTTTCAGCAGGTCGGCGACGTCGACCGGATAAACAACCTCGAAACCCTTGCGCTCGAGGGAGGCTTGCAGCTGGCGAATGGGTTCTTCTTTAAAGAAAACGCCGAGGTGGTTGAGGATGGCAATGATATTCATCGTAATGCTCCACACGTAAAGGGGCGCTCTCCATCAGGGATGGTGAGTGAAGAGCGCTCGGAAGATAAAAGGGGAAATCAGTTGCTGGGTTGTTCGTTCAGCAGGGCATCGTGCTGACGCAGACCCAGTTTTTTGGCGTAGAACATCAGGATGATGAGCGACACCACGAAGGTAGCTGTGAGGTTGGAACCCTTGGCACCCATCAGGGCTACCAGACAGAAGACGCAGGCCACACCGGAGAAGATCATCGCGCCGATGCTGCGGGAGGTCATGCCCTCGAAGCGGATCAGGTTAATGCTGGAGTAGAAGTAGGGCAGCATGGTCAGCAGCACAGCATCTGTGGTCAGCACGTTGAAGAGATCGGCAGCATGAGCGGACTGGGAGGTGAAGGCGGTCAGGCCAACCATCAGGGCAGTCATCTTCAGGGAGCCCAGGATCAGACCCTTCTTGGCTACGCCGTTCTTGTCCACTTCGCCATAGATTTTCGGGAAGTTGCCGTCATTGGCGGCACGCTTGCCCGCCTCGCCCACCAGCATCATCCAGGAGCCCAGCGAGGTGAAGCAGGCCAGGGCGGTGAAGGCAGAGACAAACGGTGCAGACCAGCTACCGAAGATGGCGGAAGAGGCCATGGCAAACGGGGCGCCGGAGGCTGCCACTTCACCGGCCGGGAACATGCCGCTGATCACCTGGGTAGAGAGGATGTAGATAACACCGGCAATACCGGTACCCAGCATGGTAGCGAGCGGTACGGTGCGCTTGGGGTTCTTCACCATGCCGGAAGAGACGGCGGCAGATTCAACACCGACGAAGGACCAGAGGCAGATCAGCACGGCGCTGATGACCGCATGCAGGTCGCTACCGCTGGTGGTGTTCCAGTTCTGGCTGTAAACAGTGGCATCAAAATGACCCCAGCCCATCACCGCAGTACCGACAACCGGCAGCAGGATCAGCACCAGACCCAGAGTACAGAGTCGGCTCACCCAGCTACCGCCAAGCAGGTTGACGAAGGTGAAGATCCAGACGGCAGCGATGGTGGCTGCGGCGGCCGGAATGGGGCTGTTGAGAATGGGGAAGAAGACCGAGAGGTAGGAGACGCCGGTAATGGCGATGGCCAGGTTACCGATCCAGTTGGCATGGTAATAAAGCACACCGGTCTGGAAACCGAACACCGGAGAGATCTCGCCAGCGTAAGCAATGGGGCCACCCTCTTGCGGGTTCTTGGTAGCAAGGCGGGCGAAGACAAAGGCGAGGCCCATGGCGCCTACCAGACAGATTGCCCAGCTAAAGACAGAGATGGAGCCGATGGTGGCCAGTGCCGAAGGCAGCAGTGCGATACCGCTCCCCATCATGTTGCCGGCCACCACACCTGTACAGGCGATAAGGCCAATCTTCTTGCTCGTATCTAGGGACATAAGATCTCCGGTTCTATAAAAGGTCGGGTCGTCACATACACATTTGGCGGAACGCCCCGCCAAAGAATGGGCACAGACTAGGCCTCTCATCCCCGGAAAACATAAAGACCAGCTAACGGATAAAAATATGAGGCAACTTTTTTCGCCGCCTCGTCACTTTTGATAAAAACCATTTAAAAACAGTAAATTGACATCACATCACACAGCCTTCTTGATAAAACCTTGATATCCGGCCAACCCGTTTTTGTCCCTTGATAACTCCCTTATCTCGCCGTCTTGATATTTTTGGTCAGATAAACCCGGGATAAAGCAGCGCCCATTGCGCCCCCCTGCCCTTGCGGCCATTTGGAAGCCCTGCTGATCATCACCCTGAGTGGACACTCACCTCCTGTTCGCCCCTCAGCTCGGCTCATCACAATCCAAACTCAGAGGTAAAGCGCAACGGCGATAACCGGTAAGCAATGAGAAATGGGTCGAGACAGACAGCTTATCCCGCCGCCAACAACGAGCAGATGTCACAAGCTGCGCGCGGCGTGAAGCCGAACAAACGCGAGTGCAGCGAATGCCGCGGGCAAGACAAAGGCAAGTGGGGATAGTGGGGAGCGGCGGGGGATAAATCGGGCCACACCAGAGCAACTATCCCCGGTGACAAACAAGCAGGATTGAAACAAGCAGAAACAGCACAGGCCGCCCGAAGGCAGCCTGTGGATGGGGTCGGCAACCGCACCGACCGGGGGAAAACCAACACTACGGAGTTAGAAGAGCTTCACCTTGCTCTGGCCCAGCGCATTGAACAGGGCCGGGGTGAGGCTCTCCATATTGCTGTAGAAACCGAGCTGCTGGCAGAGCAGATAGGTCTGCTCGGTCGCCTCCATCAGGAAGGCCTGACTGTAGGCATCACCCGCCGCCTCGGGGCGACCGTCCAGCTCCGCCAGCTTGCCCTGCAGTATGTAATAGAGCACAGAGCGGCCGCGACTCGCCGCCTTCTCCAGCAGATAGTTGGCCTGCTGTTGCTGGCCGTTGAGGATCGCCTGCAGGGTCAACGCCTCCCACACCCGAGCAGGGAGAGCGCCGCTGTTTTGCACCACGCGGGCGAGATGGGTGCCAATCTCCTGCAGCCGCTCGCTCTCGGATTTGCCCGCAAGGGTGGCCAGCGCCTCGCCTGCCAGATAGCGCTCCGCCAGCAGCAGCGGCTGATCCGGATGGACAATCAGCGCCTGCTCCAGCAGATCAATCCCACGCTTGAGGGCGACCGGATCCCGGCTGTTGATGTAGTACTGCGCCTCCATCATCGCCATCAGGGAGGCATCATCGGTCGGCCAGCCCATCCCCGGCTCGGCATCGGGTTGGTCGAGGGCGCGCAGCAGATCCTGGCTGCTGGCCTGCAACACACCGTGCACACTGTGGCGACTGAGCTGGTACTGATGGCTGAACAGCACCCGGTTGGTATTGATATTGCGATACTCCAGATCGAGATAGGTGCCACGGGGCTGGCGGGTGACCCGCACACTCAGCTCCTTGCCGGGCATGATGCCCCCCATCAGAGTGGTGGCGCCGTACTGCACCCGCAGCGGCGTAGCCACGGCCACCTCCCCCATCAGGGCGCGGGTAATGCCATCGGCGAGGCGCACGTTCTCGTTGTTGTCATCCATGCCGGAGTGAAAGCGGAACACCAGCAGATTGGGATCCAGCATGGCATGCACCTGGGGGCTGGTGTGCTGGTAGCTGAGCATGCTGACAATGGCGATCAGCACGATGGCAACGAAGATATCGAAACTCACCATCTTCCAGCGGCTGCGAGCATCCTTGGCATGGGTGGAGATGGCGCGGGTCAGGGGCCCGGCGGGAAAAGGGGCGACATTGGGCTGTGCATCATCATCCTGCTCAGCCGCGGGCGGGCTCAGATCGGAGAGCGTCGGGTTGTCGGAGAGAGCGGTATTGACCGCGGGCACGGGTTGCTCGTCCGCCATCACCACGGAAACCACCTGCAGCGGCCGCACCGGTGCCACCAGCTTGTAGCCGCGCTTGGGTACGGTGACGATATAGTCGGTCGCATCGGTGCGACCATCTTTGAGGATCTTGCGCAGTTCGAAGATGGACTGGGTCACAACCTGATCGGTCACCTCGGCGCCATCCCACACCTCGTTGATCAGGGCATCGCGGCCAAACACGGTGCCGGCATTATGGGCCAGAAACCGCAACAGGTTGACCAGTCTGGGTTCGAGGTAGACCTCGCGGTCGGGGCGACACAGCATGTTGTCGTCAACGCTCAGGGTCCAGTCGTGGATCTCAAAAACCGATTCGCTCATGATTCACTCGCTGCAGATGGTGACAATGCACGATGAGAGAGACGCAAAACCCGGGCTGACTGAACGGAACAAGGCGCTATCACCACAGGTGACAGATAAAAAGAGAACCGAAGCAATCACATCTCTGAGAGTCAGTCTGGCCAGGCCATCCTGTTTACGTCTGAAGGGCATCCTTGCGGGCATTCCGACCACCGGGATCGGAAGGGATCACTTTAAGCAAAACGGGAGCTGGATCCCACTTTTTTTGGCTATAAATCGCCGTTGAGTTGATCCGACACCGCACTTTTCGGCAAATAGCGTGCCAACTAGTATTCATATGAACATCACATATACCGGAATCAAAAAGCCCTGAACATCAGGGCTTTCTCATTTCTTCGACTATCGGGGAGACGTTACTTCGCCAGCGGGAGCGCATCCTGCTGACGACTGCGGCGCAGATGACGCCGCCACAACGAGAAGCTGCCGTAGCCAAGACTGAGCACCACCGCATAGAGGACCTGAGTGGCGAGCGCCACCAGCACCAGGGCGCAGAGCAGCACGCTTATCCCTGCCAGCCCCTTGCCCACCCCGCCGAGCAGGCGCCAGCCCGCCGCCATGCAGAGCAGGTAGACCAGCACGAAGTTACCGTTGGCGTAGCGGATCAGCTCATCGAGGGGCAGTCGCAACCAGATGATAAGGGTGATGCAGAGCAGGCAGATAAGCAGTACCAGACCGAGCGCCCGCAGCGGCGCACCCCGAGCGGTAAGCACCGCCAGCGAGGGGGGCAGCTTGCCTTCACGCGCCATGCTCCAGATAAGCCTCGCAAAGCCCTGAATGTAGATGTTGATGCTGGCAAAGCAGGAGAGGTAGCCAAGCACCGCCACCAGCCACTTGGCGGTGGGGCCTAACAGCAGGGAGAGCAGGGCCGGAATGGCGGTGGCGTTGGTCGCCTCATCGCCGTAGAGGCCGTATTTGAGCACCACCAGCGAGTGGATCCAGTAGATAAGCCCCGCCAGCAGCACCCCGCCGAGCAGGGCGATGGGGTAGTCCCGCTCCGGCCGCTTGAACTCCTCCCCCATGTGGGCGAAGGCTTCCAGCCCGACGAAACACCAGAACATCACCGCCAGCGCGGTGGCCATAGGGGGCCACTCATCCGCGCTCGGCAGCGGCCGGGCCGCATCGCGCCAGCTCACCTCTCCCTTGAACCAGATCAGCAGGGTGAGCCCCAGAATAGCCAGAGCTATCAACAGTTGCAGGTTGCCGGAGGAGCGCGCCCCGCGCAGCCCCAGCAGGAATACCCCGAGCAGGGTCAGCAGCTGGATGGCCCAGAGGGTCCACTCCCCCATCTCGAACAGGGCGTGCCAGAAACCGGCGGCAATCATCAGGGCTGCGGGCAGCCCCACCGGCAGCACAGCCAGGAAGAGGAAGGCGGAGAAACGCTCGGCGCCGTTGCCAAAGGCGAGGCCAATCAGGTGCGGCGCGCCGCCCGCATGGGGATAGCGACGACCGAGGCGAGCGAAGGTAAAGGCGATGGGCAGCACCAGCGCAATCAGCAGCAACCAGGCCCAGAGCGAGGCCCCCCCCGCCAGCGAGGCGGCAGTCGCCGGTACCACGAAGATCCCGGTGCCAAGCAGCGAGGTGGCGAGCAGCCCCATCCCCTGCCAGAGCCCGAGATCCTTTTTCAACCCAGACATATCCTTTTGTCCCGACTAGAAAAACATCCCGCCATGTTAGGCCTGCTCCGCCCCTTTGTTAAGCACGATGGTTAATCGCGGCTGCGAGAATATGCAGCCTTTTATTCGGGCTCGGGCCCAGCTTGCAGGGATTCGGCCAGAAAATCCCCCAACAGGGTGATCTTGAGTACCTGCCGCCGCGCCGCCGGATAGATGAAGTAGAGGGTCTTGGCCGGGCTCTGATAGTGGCCAAGCAGCGGCAGCAGACGCCCCGCAGCGATATGGTCACGCACCTGTTCGGCCGGCTGCAAGGTGATGCCAGCCCCCGAGAGCGCCGCCGTCAACAAGGCTGGCCAGTGATTGATGCGCAGGCGCGAGGCGACCCGCACCTCCTCGCTCTGGCCATCCTCACCGACAAACTGCCAGCGCTCGTGCTCGCCCCAGTTGCCGTGCAGACACTGGTGGCGAGCGAGATCGGCCGGATGACGGGGCACGCCGTGGCGATTGAGGTAGTCGGGGGCCGCGCAGAGGCGGTAGTGCTGGGTCAGCAGCGGACGGGCGATCAGCGCCTCATCCTGCGGGCGCAGGGTGCGGATGGCGGCGTCGAACCCCTCCTCCACCAGATCGACCCAGCGCGGGGTGAGCTGCAGATCCAGATCCAGCTTGGGGTAGCGGTCGAGAAAAGCGGGCAGCAGCGGCACCAGCCGGTGGTGGCCAAAGCTGAGGGGAGCGGCGATGCGCAGCCGTCCGGCCGGCTCGGCCAGCAGGTTCTGGGTGAGCGACTCGGTCAGTGCCAGCTCCTCCAGCACCCGCTGGCAGCGAGCCAAAAACAGCTGGCCCAGCTCGGTGAGAGTCTGCTGGCGGGTGGTCTTGTGAAACAGCTTGCCCCCCAGCCACTGCTCCAGCCCCAGCACATGCTTGCCCACCATCTGGGCGCTGATCCCCTCTTCGCTCGCCACCGCGCTGTAGGAGCCGAGATCCACTACCCGGGTGAAGATTCGCATGCTGGTCAATCGGTCCACAACCCCTCCTTTTTGCCCGTTTCAAGGCCGTTTGTCCCGCGACAGGGCCCCTATTCACAACCAAAAGTTTAGTAATAAATGGATTTTAGCCAATTTATTCAACTTTTAGTTACCAATACAGTGATGCCGTCCCTCCCCCACAGGATAAATTCCCATGAAAAGCACCTATCTGGCCGCATTACTGGTCGGTCTGCTGGCCAGCGGCGCCAGTCAGGCTGCCGAGAGCAGCTTTATCAGCAACCACGATCATGCCCCTGCCTCAGCAACTCAAGCCCGGCCCGATATCTTTCGGGTCAGCCTGCTCGGCACCGGCACTCCGGTACCCCAGATCAGTCGTGGCGGTTACAGCACTCTGGTCGAGGCGGGCAACCAGAAGCTGGTGTTCGATTTTGGCCGCAACTCCGCCACTCGCCTGTGGCAGCTGCATATCCCCATCGGCCGGGTCAACGCCTTCTTCCTCACCCACTTTCACTCCGACCACACCAACGGGCTGGCGGATCTCTGGCTGACCGGCTGGCTGCAACCGGCCTATGGCCAGCGCCACGCGCCGATGGAACTCTACGGCCCCAAAGGCACCACAGCTCTCGCCCGTGGCTTGCAGCAGGCCTACGCCACCGACATCGCCACCCGGGTCAAGGATGAGGGTACGCCGCTGGATGGGGTGGAGATCAACAGCCACGAGGTTACCGCCGGGGTGGTCTACAACCATGACGGGGTCAAGGTAACCGCCTTTGACAACGACCACGGGGTCAACATCAAGCCGTCATTCGGCTATCGCATCGACTATCACGGCCATAGCGTGGTGCTCTCCGGCGATACCCGCTACAGCCCCGAAGTGGTGAAGCAGGCCAAAGGGGCCGATCTGCTGGTGCACTGCGTCTCCATGACCTCTGCCGAGCAGATGAAGGCCAACCCCGGCTACAAGGCGATCGCCGGTCACCTCGCCTCCCCTGAGCAGGCGGCCCGGGTAATGAACGAAGCCAAACCGGCGCTGACCGTGTTCAGCCATATCGGCCTCAACGGCAAGATCAGGGTCAAAGATCTGGCGCAGGATCTGCGCGCCCGCTACTCGGGCCCCTTTGTCATCGGCAACGACCTGATGCAGATTGATCTGCCTACCACGGCCTCCGGCAAGGGCTATGCCCTCTGGCAGTCGGAAAATATCGACAATGCCCAATCCTGAATCCCGGCCATAAAAAAGCCGCCTCTTGCGAGGCGGCTTCTTCATTCAACTTGGTAACCGGAGTTATCAGGCAATCAGCTTGTAGATGATACCGGACATGGCGATCAGGCCGATGATGGTCACGAAGCCGTTGCTGATGTTGCCAGCGTATTTGCGCATGGCCGGAACCTTGGTGATGGCGTACATCGGCATCAGGAACAGCAGCATTGCGATGATCGGGCCGCCCAGGTCTTCAATCATGCCGAGGATGCTCGGGTTGATGGTAGCAATGGCCCAGGTGGTCAGGATCATGAACACGGCAGTGACTTTGTTCAGCTGCTTGGTGTCAACGTTCTTGCCCTTCTCGCGCAGCGCCTTGGCCATCAGGCCGTTCATGCCCTCTTGCGCCCCCAGGTAGTGACCCAGGAAGGATTTACTGATGGCAACCATGGCGATCAGCGGAGCCACAGTACCGATAACCGGGTTATCGAAGTGGTTGGCCAGGTAGGACAGGATGGAGATGTTCTGTTCTTTGGCAGCAGCCAGGTCAGCCGGGGAGAGGCTCAGTACGCAGCTGAATACGAAGAACATAACGGTCATCACCATCATGACGTGGGCGCCCAGCAGGATGTTGCTGCACTTCTTCTCGGCACCTTCACCGTAACGACCTTTGTTGTCCACCGCGAAGGAGGAGATGATCGGGGAGTGGTTGAAGGAGAACACCATTACCGGGATAGCCAGCCACAGGGTCTTGATGAAGTCACCGTTGAAGGCGTCGGACAGGGCCGGAGCTTCAGTGATGATGGCACCGTTCCAGTGCGGGATCAGGTAGAACGCCAGACCCATCAGGGTGAGCACGAACGGGAATACCAGCACGCTCATCGCTTTGACGATAACCTGGCCGCCCAGACGAACAACCGCCATCAGACCGAGGATCAGGGCTAGTGACAGAACGGCACGGGGAGGTGCAGACATGCCCAGCTGGTGAACAATCACGCTCTCGACGGTGTTGGTGATGGCGACTGAATACATCAGCACGATCGGGTAGATGGCAAAGAAGTAGAGCAGGGTGATGAATTTGCCTGCGGTCTTGCCGAAGTGCTCTTCTACTACTTCAGTGATGTCGCCATCACGGGTAGAGCCGGACAGCACGAAGCGGGTCAGACCACGGTGAGCAAAGAAAGTCAGCGGCAGCGCCAGGATCAACATGGCAACCAGCGGCCACAGGCCACCTACACCGGCGTTGATTGGCAGGAAGAGCACACCGGCACCGATCGCGGTACCGTACAGACCCAGCATCCAGACCACATCGGCCTTGTTGACGCCGCGGGAGGTGTTGCTGGCTAAACGACCATCAGCTGCAATATTCATGTCAGACATACGTTGTTCCTGTCATCTAGGAAAATGGGATTCTTGTTTGGTCGGGCCTTGGCCCGGTTCCATCTCCCTGGAACGCCTGCTGTCCGTCCTTGATATTAACCTCTCGCCCCCCGGCAACCTGGCCATCACTCCTTGTGACAACAGGATTGCAACAAACAACAGTGCGAGATTTTGACCCTGAGGGTCGGCGCCCGTCTCACTTAACAACCGATTAACGTGCGCCACTCTTGATGGGCTGACTTTAATTAAATGCCCTTATTAATCACAGCGTTTTTTTGAATTAATCAACCAAAGTTTGATTTTGGTCGCCTTTCGGACGACCAAGATCACACTCAAAGCGCCTTATTGTAAGTTTTTTTTAACAATTCAACTTAGTTTCACTGGAATCAATGGCCTGCGAGCAGCTACATATTTGCAACAAGCCACCCGTTTAGCGCGGATTGTGTGCAGCACGGCCTTGGCGTACCCTTGTGACTCACGCCTTTTTGTTGATTGATGATGACCATTACCCGTACCGATCTCGCCGAACTGGCAGTGTTTGCCGCCGTCGCCCGTCACCGCAGTTTCAGCAAGGCCGCCCTCGAACTCGGGGTCTCCGCCTCTGCCCTCAGCCACAGCCTGAAGGGGTTGGAAGCAAGGCTGGGGGTGCGGCTGCTCAACCGCAGTACCCGCGCCGTGGTGCCGACCGAAGCGGGCCAGCGGCTGCTCAAGCAACTGCTCCCCACCCTCAATACCCTGGAAGAGGCGCTTTGCGAGCTGGCCCGCAACAGCGATGAACCGGTGGGTCGACTCAAGCTCTGCGCCCCCCGCGGCGCCATCGACAGCCTGCTGGCACCTGTGCTGATCGACTATCTGGCCCGTTATCCGCGGATGCAGGTGGAGGTAGTGGAGCAGGAGCTGATGCCCCGGCTGATTGAAGATGGTTACGATGCCGCGCTCTTTTATGGCGATCTGCTGCCCAAGGAGATGATCGGCATCCCCCTCGGCCCACCCCAGCGTTATCTGGTGGTGGGCTCCCCGGCCTATCTGGCGGAGCACGGTACGCCGGAGCACCCGAGCGAGCTGAGCCGCCACGCCTGCATCGGCTATCGCCTCACCCCGCACCACCACTATCGCTGGGCCTTTGCCGCCGATGGCACCATGCTGGAGATCGAAGTGACCGGGCCGCTCACCACCAGCACCCCGGCCCTCTATCTGGGCGCCGCCGAGGCGGGGCTGGGGCTCGCCTACTGTCTGGAAGAGGAGGTAAGCCAGAAGGTCGCGGAGGGGAAACTGCTCACCGTGCTGGAGCCCTGGTGCCCCACCTTTGCCGGCTTCTATCTCTTCTATCCCAGTCGGCATCAGCTGGGCAGCGGCCTGCGCATCCTGATCGACATGCTCAAGGCCCACTACCAAAACCCCGGATTAGTGAGTAATACTCAGCAATTCATCAAGTGAAACCCTAATTATCACCAAATAAGTATTAATCTAGACTAGCTGTTCGATAATCGAACTCCCCGAGAGAACAGATATGTCTGCCTATTTAACACTGCGGCAAAGGGCCATGACCCGTCGCTTCTGGGCTTACGCCCTCCCCTCCATTCTTGCCATGCTGGTCTCGGGGGCCTACTACCTCATCGACGGCATCTTCGTCGGCCACTATGTCGGTGCCGCTGGCCTCGCCGGGATCAACCTGGTCTATCCGGTCATCATGGTGCTGATCGGCCTGGCCGCCATGATCAGCATGGGGGCGGCCACCGCCATCTCCTTCCAGCAAGGGGCGAAAAACGACACGCTGGCCCGTCAGGCACTGGTCAACGCCCTCTGGCTGCTGGCCGGTCTCGGGGTAGTTGCGCCGGTGCTGCTCTATTACACCCACACCGATATCCTGCTGGGACTGGGGATTGAACAGGGCACCGAGACCTGGAAACAGGCGAGTGACTACCTCACCTGGATTGGCGGCGGTACCCTGCTGCTGGCCAGCAATCTGGCGGTCCCCTATCTGCTGCGCAACGATGGCCGCCCGAAACTGGCCATGGTGCTGGTGAGCAGCGGCGCCGTGCTCAATATCATCCTCAACTACATCATGGTGGGTCGGCTGGGGCTGGGATTGATCGGTACCGCGCAGGCCACCCTGATGGCAGAGGGTGCGGTGAGCCTGATCGGCCTTGGCTACTTCTTTACCCCCTGGGCGCGGCTGCGCCTCAGCTGGCGGGATCTGGTGCCCAACCTTCCCGCCATGCCGCACCTGCTCTTTACCGGCCTGCCGAGCCTGATTGCCCAGTTCAACCTCGGCCTGCTGCTGATGCTGCACAACAGCCAGCTGATGGTGTATGGCAATGTGAAGGATCTGGCGGGCTTTACCGTGGCCGGTTACACCGAAGCGGTCTTTATCGTCATTCTGCAGGGGCTGGCGTTCGGCATTCAGCCGCTCATCAGCAAGGCGGCGGGGGCCAAGCGCCATCGCAACCTCAAGTACCTGATGGAGATGGGGCTCAAGTTCACCTTTATCTACGGCATGCTAGTGTGGCTCACCATCCAGCTGCTGCCGGGACAGGTCGCCATGCTCTATACCGGCGACAAGGATCCCGAGCTGCTGGCCGCTGCCATCAGCAGCCTGATCCTCAACCTCGGCGCCATTCCGCTGGAGGGGATCATCATGTTCGGCATCGTGCTGCTGCAATCCATGGCGCGTACCCGTCAGGCGCTGGTCATCTCCATCGCCAAAACCGTGTTGCTGCTGCCGCTCATCTTCCTGCTGCCGCAACTGTGGGGTCGTGATGGGGTGCTGATGGCCCAGCCCGCCACCGTGCTGCTGCTCACCCTGCCGCTCTGCTGGCTGCTGTGGCGCGAGTGGCTGCGCCTGAAAATGGCCTGCGCGCCAAAAGCCAAACAGCGCCCACAACCGGCCCGCGCACGCGCCGCCGTCCAGCTGGCCCGTTAAGGCCACCAATCCCGCAAAACAATAAAAAACCGACATCCATTGATGCCGGTTTTTGCTATATGGGCGGGTCTGCCTGCTCTTACACAGGGATTCAGGCCAACACCGCTGCCACACTTATGCCAATACTTCTGGCCTGAGCTGGGCCATCAGCCCCGGGTTGTCGGAGTAATCCACCGGGATCGCCACCACAGCTGGCCCCTCCACTGCCAGCGCGGCCCGCAGAGTGGCGCGCAGCTCGTCGGCCGAACGCACCGCGAAACCGGCCGCCCCGAACGATTCGGCATAGCGTTTGAAGTCGATGGGGCCAAAAGAGACGCCGGAGGTGCGGCAATACTTCTGCTGCTCCTGCATCGCGACCATGTTGTAGCCGTTATCGACCCAGATGATGTGAACGATATTGCTCTTGAGCCGCACCGCCGTCTCCAGCTCCATGCTCGACTGCATAAAGCTGCCATCCCCCGATACCGAGATCACCTTCTCACCCGGCCGCACCAGCGCCGCACCGATGGCCCACGGCAGTGCCACCCCCATGGTCTGCTGACCATTGGAGATCAGCACCTGACGGGCGCGGAAGCTGTAGAGGTAGCGGGCAATCCAGATATGGAAGCTGCCCATGTCGACGCAGAGTGTCATGTCGTCGCGCACCAGATCCTGCAGCTCGCGCACGATACGCAAGGGGTGAACCGGATTGCCGTGCAGATCGTCGGCCCGCATCGCCAGTCGCAGTCGCTGCTGGCGTACCCCTTGCAGCAGCCGATCCACCTCGGGGGGACGGATTTTCGGATTGCCCATGATGCGGGTCAGCTGCAACAGGTTGGCGCGGATCGACCCCACCAGCTCGGCGGTCGGGCAGTAGCTGCTGTCGATATCGGCAGGCAGTACGTCGATATGGAGGATGCGCCGCTCCCTGTCGCCATTCCACAGCACGGGGTCGTACTCGATGGGGCTGTAGCCGATGCAGATCACCAGATCGGCCCCTGCCAGCAGCTGATCCCCAGGCTGGTTGTTAAAGAGCCCCACCCGTCCGGCAAAGTCATCGAAGTGGCAGCTGTCCACCACCCCCGCAGCCTGATAGGTACCGGTCACCGGCAGCCGCGCCTTGTCGAGGAAGGCACGCACTGCCTCGGCATTTTCCGGCCGGCTGGCCATCAGGCCGAGCAGTACCACCGGATTCTCGGCGTTGCGCAGCAGGGTCAATGCCTGCTCCATATTCTGCTCATCGGCGCAGCCCGGCTCCGGCACCTCGTGGGGCACCAGCACATTTCCCTGCACCGGCTTGTTGATGATATCCATCGGCAGGCTGACAAAGGCCGCCCCCGGCCGTCCCAGCTCGGCGGCGCGAAAGGCGTTGGCCATCACTTCCGAGATTGCCGCCCCGCTGTTGACCTGGGCGCTGAACTTGGTGACCGGACGGCAGAGGTTGACCGTATCCATGCTCTGATGAGTGAGTTTGAGGCCATCGGCACGGCGCACCGCACCGCCCAGCGCCACCATGGGGTCCCCCTCCGAGGTGGCAGTCGCCAACCCGGTAATGAGGTTGGAGCAGCCGGGGCCCGAGGTGACCAGCGCCACCCCCGCCTTGCCGGTGAGACGCCCCACGGCGGCCGCCATAAAGGCGGCGTTCGCCTCGTGGCGCACCACTATGGTCTCGATAGGGGAGTCCTCCAGCGCATCGAACACCCGGTCAATCTTGGCGCCGGGAATACCGAACACCTGCTTGACCTCTTGCGCCTCCAGATGACGAACCACCAGCTCGGCACCGCACTTCCACTGTCTGTTTTCCATGATATTGCTCCTTGTCTATCAGCCTTCGGCGGCCTGAATGGCGCGATCGATATCGGCAGGGTTGAGGTCGGCCTGCCGGAAAGCGGGATCCGATGGCAGGGCCAGATTGAGGTGACGCACCACAGAAAGTCGCAGGGTGCCGTGGGCCATGGTGTAGTCGAGCAGATGGCCACCCCCCTTGCGATCGGCGGTGATCATGTGCTCGTGAAAGCCCGCTACATTGACCCCCTGCACGAACGGCGGGCAGCGAAAGCCCACCAGGGTTCCCGCCACCGCGGCAAAGCGGAACAGCGGTTGCTGTTCGATGGCTTCCAGCATGGGGCGATAGGGGGGCTCCTGACGCGGCACGGTACGTACCTTAGCCGTCTCAAACTGGCCGTCGAGGCGCAGGGCGACGAAGACGTTGTCAGAGCCCACCAGCCGATCCACCCACTGGTGGATCTCGTCACGGCTCAGGGGATGGTCGAAGCGACGCTCCAGACAGGGGCGAAAATGGGTCATCACCGCAAAGGGGGTCTTCTGACCGGCGCGGGCGGGCCGGGCCGAGCCATCGGAGCGCAACTGGTGGATCTGCCGCTCGAAGGCGATTAGCTCGCCATCGAGGTGGTTGAAGGTGCCGAGGCCAAAGTCGCCGTGGCGCAGCAGCTCGCTCATGGTGGTCTCCCCTTCGTAGACCCCCGCCAGCAGGGCGCTCATCAGGGAACTCTGGTAGATCTCGCCACCGTCATGCTGCCTGCGCCAGCGGGAAAACTGCTGGCTCACTTCGAGGGCACAGCTGCACCCGGCACTGTCAGATGTTGCAATATGTTCCATTCGGGTTTCACCTCCACCGTGAATCCTGTTAGCGTTCGGATCCAATGGTGACTTGGTTCACATTTCAACACCAATACGCTGATCCCATGACTTTGAGACTCAATCGATATGGAACTTCGTACGCTCCGCTACTTCATGGCCGTTGTTGAAAAGCAGAATTTCACCCGCGCAGCCGAATCACTCAACATGGCCCAGCCGCCGCTGAGCCAGCAGATCCGCAAGCTGGAAGAGACCCTGGGCACCCCGCTGCTGCGCCGTTTGACCCGCAGTGTCGAGCTGACCGAGGCGGGCGAGAGCCTCTATCGGGATGCGGCGCAGATCCTGGCGCTGGCCGATGCGGCAAAACTGAAGGTAAAGCGGATTGCCCGGGGCGAGCAGGGGGCACTGCGGATCGGCTTTGCCGGGTCCACCGTGCTCCACCCCGCGGTGCTGACCCTGCTGCACGACTATCGGGAGCGCTACCCCGAGGTGGCCCTCAGCCCGCAGGAGGGCACCATGCCGGCATTGGTGGAGGCGCTACGCAACGATCGGCTGGATGCGGCCATCTTGCGGCTCCCCTGCCGCGGTAGCGAGGGCTTTGCCCACCACCTTATCGAGCAGGAGCCGCTGCTGATCGCCCTGCCGACCAGCCATCCCAAGGCCAAGCCGGGCCCCTTGCCACTGGCCAGCCTGAAGGACGAGAGTTTTATTCTGTTTCCCCACGCCATCGGGCCCGGGCTCTATGACGGCATCGTGGGTCTCTGCCGGGAGGCGGGGTTCGAGCCTATATTGGGGCCCGAATGCCCGCAGGTGATCTCTACCGTCGGCATGGTGCAGGCGGGCTTTGGCGTGACTCTGGTGCCCAGCTCGGTGGCGGCGCTGCGCCCGCTCGGGGTCAGTTATCACCCCATTGAGGGCAACGGCATGATGACCAGCATCAGTCTGGCAACACGGCCACACCCAAGCAGTGCCGTGCTGCGGCACTTTATCGCCCAGATCCGTGCCGCCCAGATACAACAAGGCCTCCAGAAGGAGGCCCTGTTGAACAAGCTTGAACCGGTTTGATGGCCAGCTTGCCTGATGCGACGGCTTATTTGACGGTACTGCTTATTTGACAGTCACGCGGGCAAACTTGCGCTTGCCGACCTGATAGACGGCGGTACCGGCACCGATGAGTGCCTTGCCATCTTCCAGCTTCTCGCCATCAACCTTGACCGCACCCTGCTTGATCATCCGCAGCGCTTCGGAGGTGGTGGCCACCAGATCGGCCTCTTTCAGCAGGTTGGCAATGGCCAGACCTTCGCCTTCCAGAGCCAGCTCGACTTCCGGCATTTCGTCCGGAATGGCGTTCTTGGAGAAACGCTGGGTGAAATCTTCGTGGGCCGCTTCGGCCGCCGCTTCGTCGTGATAACGGGCGATGATCTCTTTGGCCAGCCAGATCTTCACGTCGCGCGGGTTGAGAGTACCGGCAGCGATGCCTGCCTTGAACTCTTCAATTTCGGCCAGCGGACGGAAGGAGAGCAGCTCGTAGTAGTTCCACATCAGATCGTCGGTGATGGACATGATCTTGCCGAACATCTCGCCCGGAGCGTCGTGGACGCCGATGTAGTTGCCTGCGGACTTGGACATCTTCTTGACGCCATCCAGACCCACCAGCAGCGGCATCATCAGCACGCACTGGGTCGCCATGCCGGCATCTTTTTGCAGCTCGCGGCCCATCAGCAGGTTGAACTTCTGGTCGGTACCACCCAGCTCGACATCCGCCTTCAGCGCGACCGAGTCATAGCCTTGCAGCAGCGGATAGAGGAATTCGTGAATCGCGATGGATTGGCCGCCGGTGTAGCGCTTTTTGAAGTCGTCACGCTCCATCATGCGGGCCACGGTCTGCTTGGCCGCCAGCTTGATCATGCCGGTCGCACCCAGCTCGCTCAGCCAGGTCGAGTTGTACTCGATGCGGGTCTTGGCCGGGTCGAGGATCTTGAACGCCTGCTCCGCATAGGTGAGGGCGTTATGCTTGATAGCCTCTTCGGAGAGCGGCGGACGGGTGGCGTTCTTGCCGGAGGGATCTCCCACCATGGCAGTGAAGTCACCGATCAGCAGGATCACTTCATGGCCCAGATCCTGGAAGGTCTTCAGCTTGTTGAGGATCACGGTATGACCCAGGTGAATGTCGGGGGCGGTCGGGTCCATGCCCAACTTGATGCGCAGCGGGCGCCCTTCCTTCAACTTGGCGACAAGTTCTTCTTCAACCAGAATTTCTTCCGCTCCGCGCTTGATCTCGGCTAGCGCCACCTCGAGCTGGGACATTTTTTGACTCTCCATCACGATTCCACAGGGCCAAACATATTACTGGAATGGCGGGCCAATTGGAAAGGCTGTAAAATCCGTCCATTCTGCCCGACTTCATCTGCTTCTCATGGTTATTTGGCACGCCTTCAACGCACTCCCCCACTGGCACCGCAAGATGGTGCTGATCTTGAGCATCATGATCATGATGCTGGCTGCCTGGCCAAGCGAACAGGCGGTGGCAACACGAGTCGATGAAAACGGCAACGAAATTGCCCTGCGGGAACCGGCCAACGACAACGCGCTAAACAACGAGCTGCCAGCCGAGGCCGCCCAGCCCGTTACCCCGCCCAAGCCGCGCTATATCACCAAGCAGGTGAAGGTGCGCCGTGGCGACAACATGGGGGTGATCTTCCAGCGCATTGGCCTGAGCACCACGGATCTGCACCTGATCGACCAGCTCGAGGGCAGCGATCCCCTGCGGATGCTGCAACCGGGGCAGGAGCTCACCTTCAAGCTCACCGAAAACGGCGAGCTGCACAGCCTCTATTACCCCCACAGTCTGGAGCAGGCGCTCAAGGTGAGCCGCAAGGAGGAGACCTTCGTCGCCCGCAGCGTCAAGATCGCCCTCGACACCCGTGAACAGGTGACCAAGGGGGAGATCCGCTCCAGCTTCTGGAGCTCCGCCGTCGAGGCGGGCATGACCGAGGATCAGATCATGGACTTGGCCGCCATCTTCGGCTGGGACATCGACTTTGCGCAGGACTTGCAGCCGGGGGACAGCTTCCGGGTGGTCTACGAGGACAAGTTCCGCGATGACGAGCGGGTTGCCTCCGGCGATATTCTGGCCGCCGAATTCGTCAACCAGGGCACTGCCTACCGCGCCGTGCTCAATGAAGATGGCAACTACTACACCCCGGAAGGCAAAGCGATGCGCAAGAGCTTCCTGCGCGCGCCGGTCAACTTCAAATACATCAGCTCCAACTTCAACCCGCGCCGCCTCCATCCGGTGACCGGCAAGATCCGCCCCCACAACGGCATCGACTATGTGGCGCCGGTGGGCACCCCCATCATGGCGGCAGGCTCCGGCAACGTGGTGGCGGCGGGTTACAACCAGTTCAACGGCAACTACGTCTTTATCAAACATGCCGGCAACTATGTGACCAAGTACCTGCACCTCTCCAAGCGCACCGTCAACAAGGGGCAGCGGGTCAAGCAGGGGCAGACCATCGGTCTGTTGGGTGGCACCGGTCGCGTCACCGGCCCCCATCTGCACTACGAGTTCGTGGTGGGCGGCGTACACAAAAACCCGCGCACCCTCAATCTGCCGCAGGCGGAGTCCCTGAGCGGACGCGAGCTGGCCAACTTCAGAAAACTGGCGACACCGCAACTGGCCAAGCTCGACAGCCCCGAGCTGCAGCTGGCCCAGAACAAGCGGGAGAGTCGCGGCAACTAAAGCCTTCAGGGCTGGCGGGGGAGCGGCCCCGTTAGCCCTTTTATTTTGCCTGCGCATGGCTCTGCGCCATGCTGCATCGGTGTCGGGAAGCGGACTATCCCGACCAGCGAGTGAGGAGAGCCAATGGCTGAACGCTATATCGGATTGATGTCAGGCACCAGCATGGACGGCATCGACGCTGTACTGGTGGTGATCGACGGGGATCAACTGCGGGTCGAGGCGGCCCTCAGCCACCCCTGGCCCACCGCCGACGAGCTGCATGAGCTCTGCACCCCGAGCGACAACGAGATCGATCGGATGGGGGTGGCCGACAATCTGGTGGCGCGCGAATTTGCCGCCGCCACCCACGCCCTGCTGGCCAAGACGGGCCTCACGCCCGCCGATATTCGCGCCATTGGCAGTCACGGCCAGACCATCCGCCATCGCCCCCAGCTTGGCTTTACCCTGCAGATCGGCAACGCGGCCCTGCTGGCGGCGCTGACCGGCATCGATGTCATCGCCGACTTTCGCACCATGGACATGGCCCTCGGCGGTCAGGGGGCGCCGCTGGTGCCCGCCTTCCATCAGGCCTTCTTTGCCCGCCCCGGCGCCCTGCGGGTAGTATTGAACCTCGGCGGCATCGCCAATATCTCGGTGCTGCCGGGCCATGCCAACGGGGTCTATGGCTTCGATACCGGCCCGGCCAACACCCTGCTCGACGGCTGGTATCGCCGCCATCACCCCAAGGGGGCCGGTTACGATGCCGGCGGCCAGTGGGCAGCCAGCGGCCAGCTCATCCCCGAACTGCTGGAGCAGCTCTTGGCTCACCCCTACTTCGCCGCCCCCCATCCCAAGAGCACCGGACGGGAGATGTTCACCCTCGATTGGCTCGATGGTGAGCTGGCTGGCCGCCCCTATGCTCCGGCGGATGTGCAGCGCACCCTGCAGGCGCTCACCTGCCACAGCATCGCCCGCCAGCTGCCTGCGACTCCCGAGGCGTTCGGGGCCAGCCAACCCAAGACCGAGCTCTTTGTCTGCGGCGGCGGCGCCCATAACGCCCCGCTGCTGAGCGAATTGGCCGGCCTGCTGCCCGGCTGGCGCATCGCCAGCACTGCCGAACTGGGCATTGCGCCCGACTGGATGGAAGGCGCAGCCTTTGCCTGGCTGGCGGAGCGCTTTATCAAGCACAAACCCGGCAACCTGCCCGCCGTCACCGGCGCCAGCCGTCCGGCTGTGTTGGGTGCTCTCTACCCCGCACCCTAGATATCCCCCAGATATGCAAATGACGACAGCACCGATATGGGGCTGTCGTCATGTCACATCATGAACAGTGGCACTTTGGCCAACACCCGTTGTTACATGGCATTGGTGGACTCAAAAATTTTGTCGGCGGACGCTTCGACAAAGCCCGGATAGAGCACGCCATCTGGCTGCGGGTAGCGCAGGGCGAACTCGTAGAAGCAGCTCGGGATGGTACGCACCCCATCGCTGAACGGCACCTCTGCTTTGTCAGCCATGGTGGAGGATTGCTCCAGCATCACCTGCGGATCCCCTTTCACCTCGCCACCCACGCTGTTGAGCACAAAACCCGCCGCCTTCAGCGCCGCATTGACCTGATGGATGGTGTCGAAATCCTTCAACTTGTTGATATTGACCGTGAAGTGGTTGGCACGATAACCCCAGGCTGCCATCCAGGCCGCATACTCGCTCTCCGCCAGCAGAGTCTGATAATCGGCATAGGAGACCTGCCAGGGGGCGCCGGTGTAGAGAAATGCCGGGGTATCGGTCAGATGATCAGGCACCTGATCGGCCAGCTTGTGGATGATGGCCTGGGCAGCCGAAGAGAGCTCTTCCACCTTCAGCTCACTGATAAACACCTTGGGAGCGTCCGGATCCTGATGCTCGAAGTGCTTGGCGTAGAGCTTCTTGGCCTTGAAGACGTACTCGCCCTTCTGCTCGTAACCGAGCGCGAGAAAGTGGGCGGCCAGCTTCTCCAGCCCCAGCTTGGGCAGGTTGTAGGTACGAAACGCCACGTGATCGTTGACGATGGGCTCGCCGCCACCCAGCAGGGTGTGCACCTTGAGGGCGCTCGGGGTCACCTTGATGTAGTTGTCCCACAGATGGCTGAACAGGGTGTCGATATCCTTTTGCATCTCTCTTTCCTTTGATTGCGGGTACAGATGGGGGCACCGCTGGATGCCCCGTGTCGTTATTAGAAGCGCAGGCCGGGCGACAGTTGATCCGGCATCGCGGCTTTGCTGTCTTCGACAGAGGCAACCGGATACGCACAGTAGTCAGCAGCGTAGTAGGCGCTTGCTCTGTGGTTGCCGGAGGCGCCGATGCCACCAAACGGCGCGGCACTGGAGGCGCCGGTGATGGGCTTGTTCCAGTTGACGATACCGGCGCGGATCCGCTTGAAGAAGTGGTGCCAGTCCGCCTCCTTGTCCCCCAGCAGACCGGCCGAGAGACCGTAGCGGGTGGCGTTGCCCTGATCGATGGCAGCATCGAAATCATCGTAACGAATGAGTTGCAGCAGCGGGCCGAAGTACTCTTCGTCAGGCAGCTCGCTGACTGAGGTCACGTCGATAATACCCGGGGAGACAAAGCCTGTGCCCGCTTCCAGGTGCTTGAGGGTAAGCAGGCTCTCGCCACCGAGGCGCTGCAGGTTGGCTTGCGCCTCGACCATGCCCAGTGCTGCCTTCTCGCTAATCATCGAGCCCATGAACGGCTGCTCGGCAGCGTCGTAGAGGCCGACCTTGATCTGGCTGACCACCTCGATCAGTCGATTGACCAGGGCATCGCCCCGCTCACCGCGCTCGACAAACAGACGGCGGGAACAGGTGCAACGTTGACCCGAGGTGATAAATGCCGACTGGACGATGGCATGGACGGCGCCATCGATGTCGCTCACATCTTTCACGATCAGCGGGTTGTTACCGCCCATCTCCAGCGCCAGAATTTTGCCCGGCTGGCCGGCAAACTGTTGATGGAGGAAATGGCCGGTGCGGGAGGAGCCGGTAAAGAAGAGGCCGTCGATATCGGGATTGCCCGCCAGCGCCTTGCCGGTCTCGACCTCCCCTTGCACCAGATTGAGCACCCCCTTGGGCAATCCGGCCTGCTGCCACACCTTGACCATGGCCTCGGCCACCATGGGGGTCAGCTCGGAGGGTTTGAACACCACGGCGTTACCCGCGATCAGGGCCGGGACTATATGGCCGTTGGGCAGATGGCCCGGGAAGTTGTAGGGGCCGAACACCGCCACCACGCCGTGGGGCTTGTGACGGACAAACGCCTTGGCGCCCGGCATGGCATTTTCAACGGTGCCAGTGCGCTCGTCATGGGCGCGGATGGAGATGGCGATCTTGCCCTGCATGGCGGCCACTTCGGTGCGGGTCTCCCACAGCGGTTTGCCGGTTTCGCGGGCGATGGTCAGCGCCAGCGCCTCTTTCTGCTCGCCCAGCAGGTCGGCATAGCGACGCACTATGGTAAGACGATCCTCAAGGCTCATGTCCGCCCAATGGTAGAAAGCAGCGCGAGCAGCCTTGACGGCGGCATCCACTTGCGCTGCGCTGGCGGCCTCCCCTTGCCAGATCACCTGATTCTTGGCCGGGTCCTTTGACTCGAACGGCTTGCCTTCACCGGCAAGCCATTTACCGTCGATAAATTGTACTGACTGGCTCATCCATTCACTCCCTGTCGCTGGCAGACAGCCTCGGCTGCCTGTCTGATAATCGGTTTGCTTGTCCTGTCTGTCTCAGTCGAGGTCAACCACCCGCACCATGTCGCCATCCTGCACCTTGAGTGCCGCCGCCATCTTCGGCGGAATGATGGCTTCGTGCTTGTCGAGATCGACCCGGATATTGCCGTAGCAGGCGCGGTAATGCTCGAAACGGCTGTTGCAGATAAGATGGGTCTTGCCACCGATGGGCTCGCCCACCAGCACCCGCAGCTTCTTGCTGCGGCGCACGCTACGGATATTCTTCACGTCGCACTCGACGGTGGGGCCCGCATCGAAAATATCGACGTAGCCACGGTTCACGAAGCCCTCATCCTGCAGCATCTTGATGGCCGGTCGGGTCTTCTCGTGGGTCTGGCCAATGACGGCTCGCGCCTCTTTGCTCAGCAAATTGACGTAGATGGGGTACTTGGGCATCAGTTCGGCGATAAAGCGCTTCTTGCCGATGCCGGTCAGATAGTCGACGGTGGGAAAATCCATCGAGAAGAAATGGGTTTGTAGCCACTCGTAGAAGGGGCTGTGACCGTTGGCATCGGAGACGCCGCGCATTTCGGCGAAGACGGTCTCGTCAAACAGCTCGGGGTGCTCGGCCATAAACAGAAAGCGGTGCTTGGAGAGCAAGCGACCATTGAGCCCCTCGCGGGCACATTCGCGCAAGAACAAGGTGCAGAGCTCGGAGTTGCCGGTGTAGTCGTTGGAGAGAGTCAGGGTTTCAACGACGTTGTAGATACCGAGCTTGGGTGATGAGTGCACCACCTTGCCGATGTGATAGTTGTAAAACGGCTGGGAGAGACCCACTGCGGCATCGATAGCGCAGGTGCCCACCATCTCACCGGTCTCTAAATCCTCGGCCACGAAAAAGTAGAGGCAATCCCCCTTGCCGGCGGGCTTGTCGGAAAAAGTCTGGGTAGAGGCATCGATCTTGCGCTGCAGCAGTTCATCGTTGACGGGCAACGAGGTCATGCCGGTGCCGGACTCGATGGCGCAGGTCTTGAGCCCGGCAAAATCTTTTTGCTCGATGGGACGGATAACCAACATAAATGACAACTCCCTTTCATTGACGACAGGTGGGGTCCCGGCTCCTGCCGGGAGAGCTCCCCACCTCAATTTGGAATCAGGCGTTAACCACCTGGGCAACCGCCTTCTCGAAGCGGGCCAGCCCTTCCTTGATGTCCGCTTCCGGGATCACCAGTGAAGGGGCAAAACGAACCACGTTGGTACCAGCCACCAGTGCCATCAGCCCTTGGTCGATGGAGGCCAGCAGGAAGTCGCGGGAACGCCCCTTGAAGTCCTCGCTCAGAGCGGCGCCCAGCAACAGCCCCTTGCCACGCACTTCGCTAAAACAGTGGTATTTGGCGTTTATCGCCTCAAGCCCATCTCGGAACAGCTGTTCGCGCCGCTTGACCCCGTCCAGTACCTCGGGAGTATTGATCACGTCGATCACTGCCTCGGCGACCGCACAGGCCAGCGGGTTACCGCCGTAGGTAGAGCCGTGAGTGCCCACTTTCAGGTAAGAAGCGATTTCGTCGGTGGTCAGCATGGCGCCGATGGGGAAACCGCCCCCCAGCGCCTTGGCGCTGGTGAGGATGTCCGGCGTGACGCCGAGCCCCATATAGGCATAGAGATCACCGGTCCGGCCGACCCCTGACTGCACTTCGTCATACACCAGCAGGGCATTGTGTTTGTCGCACAGCTCGCGCACTCCTTTGGCAAACTCGTCGGTAGGACGAATGATGCCACCCTCCCCTTGCAGCGGCTCCATCACCACGGCGCAGGTGTTGTCGGAGATCACCTCGGCTAGTGCCGCCAGATCGTTGTAGGGAACATGGGTAATGTCACCGGGCTTGGGACCGAAGCCATCGGAGTAGGCAGCCTGGCCACCGACGCTGACGGTAAAGAAGGTACGACCGTGGAAGCCCTGATTGAAGGCGATGATCTGGGTCTTCTGCTCGCCAAACTTCTCGATGGCGTAGCGGCGAGCCAACTTGAGGGCAGCTTCATTCGCTTCGGCGCCGGAGTTGCAAAAGTAGACCTTGTCGGCAAAGGTGGCCGCGACCAGCTTCTTGGCCAGACGCAGGGCCGGTTCGTTGGTCATTACGTTGGAGAGGTGCCACAGCTTCTCGCCCTGGGTTTTCAGAGCCTCGACCAGCTTGGGATGACAGTGACCCAGGCCATTGACGGCGATACCACCGGCGAAGTCGACATACTCGCGCCCCTCCTGATCCCAGACACGTGACCCTTCACCACGCACCGGGATGATCTTGGCTGGCGCATAGTTGGGAACCATCACTTCATCAAACACTTCACGTGTCACTGCCAACAACTCTGACATATAGCTCTCCTTCAGATTCGGCGACAGAATAATCCACCGCCTAAAAGTTAAATCCGTGTAAACGTGACGGGATTATCACAGAAATAAAGTAAAAAGTCTGTAACAAGACGACCTATGAGGAACAATGTTCGATTGACCTTGAGATTTTAGGCAACCGCATTGCATAACGACTCAGGGGGGCTTGGCAAGAGATAATTTGGGCTGGAAGGGGGCTGAATAAAGTGTCAGAGAAATATTTTTTACCTTCTTTCAAACTTGAGAAGATGATCACAAATTTTTATGAACAGGACAGAAAATTGGCCAGCAGCAAATGGCCCTGTTCGCTCAAAATACTCTCCGGATGGAACTGAACACCCTCGACAGGAAGTGTCTTATGGCGTAATCCCATGATTTCGTCAAACGAGCCATCGGCATGCTCGCTCCAGGCGGTGACCTCGAAGCAGTCGGGCAGCGTGTCGCGCTCCACCACTAGTGAGTGATAACGGGTCACCCGCAAGGGATCCTTTAGACCGCAGAAGACCCCTTCGCCGCGATGGCGGATGAGCGAGGTTTTGCCGTGCATTACCTGACGGGCACGCACTACGCGGGCGCCGAAGGCCTGCGCCAGCGACTGATGACCGAGACAGACGCCGAGAATGGGCAGCTTGCCAGCGAAGTGGCTGATGGCGTCGAGAGAGATCCCCGCCTCATTGGGCGTACAGGGACCGGGAGAGATCACCAGAAAACGGGGGGAGAGCAGCGCTATGGCATCAAGCGTCAGTTCATCATTGCGCTTGACCACAACCTCTTGTCCCAGGGCGCCGAAATATTGCACCAGATTCCAGGTAAAAGAGTCGTAGTTATCGATCAACAACAGCATGAGATAACCAACAGTGGAGAATTAACGATCGAGATAACGACCCTGTTCCATTTCCCGTTCACGCTGACACTCGGCCAGATAGATGGCGGCAGCGATGGCAGCAGTCTTGTGATGTTTATCGATGGCATTGGAGACCATCAATTGCAGGGTATTGAGGTTTTTCGCCTTGCGGAACTTGCGCAGCCAGTGACCTTTATCACTCAGCTCTTCAATCGAAATATTTGGTTGAACAGACATGCGTACTCTTGGGGATATAACCCGGGTTGAAATAAAGAATTAAACAAAATACAACGTGGGAAAATAAAGAAAGCCAGGCAAATACCCAGCTCTCTTCTACTACACCTTCCCAGTATGTCAGGCTCGAGGAACGAAGCCGACTACATCATATACGCTGGTCAGGGTTTTTTCAGCTCTTTCACGCGCCTTTTGTGCCCCTTCGGCAAGAATCGCAATCAGATGGGCCTCATCCTGACGCAACTCGTGGAAACGAGCCTGGATCGGTTCCAGCAGCGCAACCACGGCTTCGGCGGTCTCGGTCTTGAGGTGACCATACATCTTGCCTTCGAAGTGCTGCTCCAGCTCGGGGATGGAGCGGCCAGTCACGCCGGACATCAGGGTCAGCAGGTTGGAGACACCCGGTTTGTTTTCCGGGTCGAAACGCACCACCGCCGGCTCGTCGGAGTCAGTCACCGCACGCTTGATCTTCTTGACGATCTGCTTGGGATCTTCCAGCAGGCCGATGAAGTTGGCCTCGTTGTCATCCGACTTGGACATCTTCTTGGTCGGATCCTGCAGGCTCATCACCCGCGCCCCTTCGGTCGGAATGAAGGGCTCCGGCATGGTGAACACTTCACCATAGAGGTTGTTGAAACGGGTACAGATGTCGCGGGTCAGCTCCAGATGCTGCTTCTGGTCGTTGCCGACCGGCACCTGATTGGCCTGATAGAGCAGGATATCGGCTGCCATCAGCACCGGATAACCGAACAGGCCGACGTTGACGTTGTTCTCGAAACGGGCGGACTTGTCCTTGAACTGGGTCATGCGCGACAACTCACCCATCTGGGTATAGCAGTTGAGGATCCAGCCCAGCTCGGCGTGCTGCGGCACGTGAGACTGGATGAAGACAGTGCTCTTCTTGGGATCGATACCGACCGCTAGATAGAGGGCGGCTGCGTCCAGACAAGCCTTGCGCAGGGCAGCCGGGTCCTGACGAGTGGTGATGGCGTGCAGGTCGACGATGCAGTAGAGGCAGTCGAACTCATCCTGCATGTTGACCCACTGACGCAGGGCCCCCATGTAGTTGCCGATGGTCAGTTGACCGGAGGGTTGCGCCCCGCTCAATACGATTGGTTTAGTCATGAGAGTGTTAATCCTTGTTATTCAGCCAGCCCAGCTGCGCTATTAGACCAAAAGTGCATCGAGCTGGGCAAACTGCTCGAATACCCAGTCTGGATGGGAGTCGGCAATGGGGCGGCCATAGTTGTAACCGTAGGTCAGGCCCACCACCTTCATGCCGGCCGCCTTGGCCGCCAGCACGTCATTTTCGGAGTCGCCCACCATTAGAGTGCGAGCCGGGCTCACCCCCAACTCCTGGCAAGCGTGCAGCAATGGCTCCGGGCTCGGCTTCTTGACTGGCACGCAGTTGCCGCCAAGCCAAAGTTCGAAACAATCGCTGATGCCAAGGGCATCGAGGATGGGTGCCACGAAATCACTCGGCTTGTTGGTGACGATCGCCTGCTTGTAACCCAGGGTTTGCAGGCGACGCAGACTCTGGGCAACCCCTTCATACATAGCCAGCCCTTGCAGCAGGCAGGCGTTGTAGTGCTGGAAAAAGATCGGTCTGGCCTTGGCAAACAGCTCGGGGTCAGCCTCGCGATAGGCGAGCGCCCGCTGGATCAGCTTGTCGGCACCATTGCCGACCCAGGTACGGATCACAACTTCATCAGCCTGTGCCAGACCGAGGTCTGCCAGAGTCAGATTGACTGCCAGCGCCAGCTGGGCGGCACTGTCAATCAGGGTGCCGTCCAGATCGAACAGCACCAAATCAAATGCGCGCTCAGCGTGTGACATGAGCCAGCTCCGCACGCATCTTGTCGATCACCGCCTTGTAGTCAGGCTGGCTGAAAATGGCAGAGCCGGCGACAAACATGTCGGCGCCCGCTTCGGCGATTTCACGGATATTGTCGACCTTCACCCCGCCATCGATCTCGAGGCGGATATCGCGGCCGCTCTCGTCGATCAGACGACGCACCTGACGCAGCTTGTCGAGGGTGCCGGGGATAAAGCTCTGGCCACCGAAGCCCGGGTTGACCGACATCAGCAGGATCACATCCAGCTTGTCCATCACATACTCGAGGCAGGAGAGCGAGGTAGCAGGATTCAGAACCAGACCCGCCTGGCAGCCCATCTCCTTGATCAGGCCCAAAGAGCGATCAACGTGATCGGACGCTTCCGGATGGAAGGTGATGAGGGAAGCACCGGCCTTGGCAAAATCGGGAATGATGCGATCCACCGGCTTGACCATCAGGTGCACGTCGATGGGGGCCTCGATACCGTAGTCACGCAGCGCCTGACAGACCATGGGGCCAATGGTCAGGTTGGGGACATAGTGGTTGTCCATCACGTCGAAGTGAACCACGTCGGCACCTGCAGCCAGTACCTTGGCTACATCGTCACCCAGACGGGCAAAATCGGCAGAGAGGATCGAGGGGGCAATCAGAAAGTCTTTCATCAGCATCATCCATTGGCAGCCAGGGAGAAAAAGCGGCGCAATTTTAACGTAAAAGGCGGGCGAAAACGACTCGAATGCGGGGTAAATGGGGCAATCGCCTCCCCTCCCCCAGCCACCTAGGTTTTGGGGCATCGGCACGGGCCTAGGCGCGCCCATAAAAAAACGGCGCCCCTGGGCGCCGCATGGTCTGTTACGTCAGCGGCAGCAGTTCACTGTCGCTGGGATAGTAACCCTGCTCAGGTTCGATTCCGGGGGGATAGAGCGCCAGCAACTCGGCCACCTTGTTGCGGGTGCCGCCGTTGCGACTGATGGTGCGCTTGACCAGGATCTCGTCGAGGCGGGCACCGCGATAAAGCTCACGAGTCAGCTCGATATCATGGTTGCTGATCAGCACCGGCACCCCTTTGTGAGCGGCTGTGTGACGGGCCAGTCGCGCCAGGATCGCCTGATCATCCAGGGTAAACCCGCCGGAGGCATAGGTGGTGAAGCTCGCCGTAGTGGAGAGCGGCGCATAGGGTGGATCACAATAGATAACCCAATCCTCTTCGGCACGCTTGATGGCGTCGGCGTAGCTCTCGCAGATAAAGGTCGCCTTCTGCGCCTTTTCGGCAAAGGCCCACAGCTCTTTTTCCGGGAAATAGGGCTTCTTGTAGGAACCGAACGGCACGTTGAAGCCGCCCTTCTTGTTGTAGCGGCACAGTCCGTTGAAACCGTGACGGTTGAGAAACAGGAACAAGAGTGCCCGCTCGAAGGTGGTCTCGGTCTGATTGAACTGGGTACGCAGCCGATAATAGGCCGCCTTGTGGTTGTGCTCTGCCACAAACAGCTTGCGCGCCTCGGCAATGAAACTGTCCGGCGTCAGCTTGAGGTGGTTGTACAGGCAGATCAGATCCGGATTGATGTCGTTGAGCACATACGCGTCGTAGTCGGTGTTGAGAAACACAGACCCGGCCCCGACGAAGGGCTCCAGCAACACACGCCCGGCCGGCAGGCGCTCGGCAATCTCTTCAACCAGGGAGTATTTTCCCCCGGCCCATTTTAAAAAAGCGCGTGTTTTTTTCATGGAAATCCGGTGTGTAAGAAGGCAAGACCCAAAAAGGGGGACGATTCTACCCCCTTATCCGGTATCAAGGCTATTGCTTCAGCTCTTTTTGTACCTGTGCAAACGACTTGGGCCAGGGCTGGCCTTTCAGCAAGGCTGGCGGAAGCTTGCGAATGGCACTCTTGGCCTGGGTCAGACCGGCATAATCTCCTTGCAGCACCACATACCAGGGACTGCCACGGAATTTGGTCTGATAGACCCATACCTTGCCCGCCAGACTATGCTCGGCGACAAATTGATCCACCGCCTTGGTGTTGCTCGCCCCCATCAGCTGAACGCTGTAGTGGTTGCGCGGCTTCTTGTTCAAGGTGGCGACCGGTGTCAGGGCCACTTTGGGTGCTGGCGCGGCAACCGGCTCGTTGCTGGCTGTTTTGGTGGTAGCAGCAGGCGTTGCGGTTGTCGCCGGATTCAGTACTTTGGCGGTACTGGCTGGCACCGTGGTTGCGATTGCACCACTGGGGGCTGTGCCACTCGGGTTCTTGCCGGTCAGCTCGTCCACCACGTCAGTAGGCAGAGCGCCGCTCACCTTGGGTTCGGTCATCAGCTTTTGCACGACCTCGTCAGAGATCACCACCCGACGCCCTTCGTAATTGGTTGATTCGGTGGTCACGGTTTCGCTCTCCACCGATTTGGGAAGCACTTTCGCCTCCGGCTGCCAATCTTTCACTACCCCGTTGGGATTGTTGGCTGCATCGCGGTTTTGCGCGCCTTGTGCAGCGGCATCGGTATTCGAACCGCCTGCGGTGAGGGGATCGCCTCCCGCTACCGGGATCGGCAATGCCGTGTTCTGCGCCGGATCCTGCAGCGCCGGTTTGCTTTCATTGTCAAACAGCGCAGGCAGCAGGTAGCTCAACGCCAGCAGGCCGCCAGCGACCAGCGCGATAGCGGTGGCAATCTTCTTGACGGGCAACTCCGCCTGACGCTTCTTGGGCCTTCTGTCGGTCATGATATCCTCCAGTAACTGCATGATGGTGGACGGATGTCCGTTCGCCGTTTTCAGGATCTCCTCCACTTGCGGCTTGGGCAAGAGGGTCGCCGGGATCTTGAGCTCTTTGGCTTTTTCATACAAGAAGATGCGCTGCTCCGGCGGGCTCAGTGGCGGCACTTCCAGCTCAAGGGCTGGCATGGCTCGCCCTTTGAGCTGCGGCCGTTGGGTACGACACCAGACGTCACTGCCCGAGACGATAATGGCCAGCTGATGGGGCGCCGCCAGGGTATCGTTATGACGGATGATCGCCCACAACTCTCCCAGCAGGTCGGCCGGCAACTGGTCGGCCCGCTCTATCAGTAGCAACAGGGTGGCAGGCTTGCTCCCCTCCAGCATGCGAAAGAAGCTCTCCGCCAGCGCATCCTGTGGATTGAACAGCGGGCGCGCCACCACCTGTGGCAGCAACAGCTGGCGCACATCCACCATCTTCATGGCAGGCGTACCAATCAGGCTTACCACCCGCACTTTTTCCGGCAACACGCCGAGCAGGGATTCGCACAGGGTACCGCGACCACAACCGGGTTTACCGGAGAGAAAAATGAAAGGGTGATTGAATTCAATCAGATGCAGCAGCCGGTCAACCAGCTGCCGCTGGGAAGGAAGTTTTAGCAGTTTATTCGTCACGACCAGACTCGATCACCGCCAGCAACTCGGCATCGGACACATCCCCCACCACCTGCGCATGGCCGATGCCAACCGGCAACACCAGACGCAGCTTGCCTTCCAGCACCTTCTTGTCACGGCGCATATGGCGAATAAAGGCGGCGAAATCCATCTCGGCAGGCGCATGAATGGGCAGATTGGCGGCCAGCAGCAGGGCGCGCACTCGCGCAACGTCCGCTTCGCTCATATCGCCACGTGCCTGCGCAGTCCAGGCAGCCAGCATGGTGCCGGCGGACACTGCTTCACCGTGCAGCCAGTTGCCATACCCCTGCTCGGCCTCGATGGCATGACCAAAGGTGTGGCCCAGATTGAGCAGCGCACGGACGCCGTGCTCGGTCTCATCCTGACCGACCACATCGGCTTTGATCTCGCAGCAGCGTTTGATGGCGTAGGCCAGCGCGGCAGGTTCCAGCTGTTGCAGACGCACCATGTTCTGCTCCAGCCAACTGAAGAAATCAGCATCCCAAATGATGCCGTACTTGATCACCTCGGCCATCCCTGCGGCAAATTCGCGGGCTGGCAAGGTACTCAGACATTCGGTATCGATAACAACTTGTTTGGGCTGATAAAAAGCCCCAATCATGTTCTTGCCGAGGAGGTGGTTGACCGCGGTTTTACCGCCAACAGAGGAGTCAACCTGGGAGAGCAGAGTGGTCGGGATCTGGATAAAAGGAATGCCACGTTGATAGCTTGCTGCCGCAAAGCCCACCACATCCCCGATCACGCCGCCCCCCAGAGCGATCAGTGTCGTATCGCGCCCATGGTTGGTTTCAAGCAGAGCAGACATGATCTGCTCAAAGGTCGCCAGGTTCTTGTACGCCTCGCCGTCGGGCAGAACAAGGTGTTCCACCTGAAAATCCGCCAGCAGGGAAGTCACTTTCTCAAGATAGAGCGGGGCGACGACCGTATTGGTCACTATCATCACCCGCCTGCCCTTGATGCTTGCTGCCAGCACCTCGGGGTGCTGTAGCAAACCGGCAGCTATCTCGATGGGATAGCTGCGCTCACCCAGTTCAACCTTCAACCGTTCCATGGACGTCCTCTTGATTACATACCGATCAGCTTCACAATCTGATTGGCAACGATCTTTGCGCTTTGATCATCTGTCTGGATAACAAAGTCAGCCACTTCTTCATACAGGGCGTTGCGCTCTTGTGCCAGACGTTCCAGCACCTCACGCGGCGGCTCTTCAGTCTGTAGCAGAGGACGGCGTTTGTCTCGCTGTGTACGCGCCAACTGCTTTTCAATGGTGGTTTCGAGGTAGACCACGATGCCACGAGCAGACAACTTGTTGCGGGTTTCCCGGCTCTTGATGGCTCCACCACCGGTTGCCAGCACGATACCCTGCTGCTCAGACAATTCGCTGATCACCTTCTCTTCGCGAATACGGAAACCCTCTTCGCCTTCAACATCAAACACCCAGCCGATATCAGCACCACTGCGGCGCTCAATCTCATGATCTGAGTCGAAAAACTCCATATGCAGTTGTTCTGCCAGATGTCTACCTATGGTGCTCTTGCCCGCACCCATGGGACCTATCAGGAAAATATTGCGTTTCTCAGCCATGTTTTTTCGTTAGTAATTACAAACTGTACGACCCCGATAAATACTGGATCGGGGTACCTATGAACCTTATCTTGCGATGGATCAGGAGGGGGATTATCTCAATAGATATCGGGACTGGCAACCGCAGCCCTTACGCCCCAGCCTCATTGGGGCGTAAGGTTATATGTGTTTTACCTTCACATGTAAAGCCTTCAGAAGGCGTCGGTGACTATCTTGGGGGTCACGAAAATAAGCAGTTCACGCTTTTTGTTCTCGCTGGTGGTCTTGCGGAACAGGGCGCCCAATCCGGGGATATCACCCAGCAAGGGCACCTTGGTCACATCGCTTTTGATAGTCTGCTGATAGATGCCGCCCAGCACCAGTGTCTCGCCATTGTTAACCAGTACCTGCGTCGTGATGGACTGGGCGTTGATGGAGACTGCATCACCGGTACCGGTCGGTACGGTTTCGCCCTTGGTATCCTGGGTCACGGTCAGGTCGAGGATCACCCGGTTGTCAGGGGTGATCTGCGGCGTGACTTTCAAGCTCAGTACCGCCTTCTTGAAGGTGACCGAGGTTGCACCACTGGAAGAGGACTCCACATAGGGGATCTCGGTACCCTGTTCGATCAACGCCGGTTTCTGGTTCGCAGTGGTCACCCGCGGACTGGCGATAATCTCGGCCTTGCTCTCTTTTTCCAGCGCAGACAATTCAAGGTCAAGCAGGGTTCCATCGGCCAGACGGGCAACCTGGAATGCCAAGGTACCGGCAGCATTGGTCACCGGCAGATTGACGTTCATCCGATTATCGACCGAGGGTCTGGTAATCGTTGAACTACCGTCGTTATTACCGGACGAATCATTCCCTTCAATAGAGCCTGAAGTGCTGTTGCCGTGACCATCGTTCTTGGTCACTCCCCAACGTACCCCGAGCGCTTCATCGAAACCGTCATCGATGGTCACCATACGCGCTTCGATCACCACCTGCTTGACCGGGATATCCAGAATATCCAGCATCCGCTTGATACTGCTGATAACCTCAGCCGTATCCTTCACAACCAGCACGTTGGTCCGTTCATCCACACTCACCGCGCCACGTGGCGATAGCAACTTGGTACTCTCGGATGAGAGCAGAGCAGCCACTTCGGATGCTTTTGCATAGTTGATCTGCATATATTCGGTATATAACTGGGCCAAATCAGCCACCTGATTCCGGCTCTCCAGCTGCTGTTTCTCCCGTGCCGCAATCTCTTCAGCCGGAGCAACCAGCAGGATGTTGTTATCAAGCCGCTTATCCAGACCGCGCACTTTTAAAATGATGTCGAGCGCCTGCTCCCAGGGCACGCCATCCAGACGTAGTGTCAGATTGCCTGCCACAGAATCGGTAGTAACCAGATTGAGGTTGTTGAAGTCAGCGATAAGCTGCAACACGGTTCTAACCGGGATATCCTGGAAGTTCAATGAGATGGGCTTGCCCTGATACTGCTTTGAAGACGCAGATGCCGCCGTGCGTTTTTTCACTTCGATAATGAACAGTTTATCAGCCTGATCGTAACGGTAATCAAACTGGCCATTAACCGACAGCTCAAACAGGGTATCGTTGCCCTGCCGGGACACCTCAACCTGAGAGACCGGTGTCGCAAAATCCTGCACATTGATCAGATTAAGCAAACCATCAGGCACGCGAGTACCATGAAACTTGGCCAGCACAGTTTGACCGCGGCTGCTCACATCGACGGCAGCCGAGCTGTTGTCAAGTGTGACCAGAAACTCCCCCTGACCATCCTTGCCACGACGAAAATCCACCCCGGTCACCGAGTTGAAATAGGCTCCACCGCCACTGTTCTGATAGCTGCCGAGCAGTGGTTTGCTGGCAGCAGGCGTCGCAACAGGAGGGGTTACCGGTGCAACAGGCATTGACTTGGCAACAACCTGAGAATTGAGCAGTGCCGAAGGAGCTGGAGTGGCCACCATGGCTGAGGAAGCCGTTGCGGCAGGTGCAATCAGGGCGCTTTCGCCATTAATCAGAGCTGATGAGGTCCCTTCACCAAGGGAAACCAGCAATTTATTACCCTGTTGCTGCACCTGATAGGGAGCCAGCTGATCGAGAGCGATCTTGATATCAAGGCCTGCCCCCTTCCCTTCCACCTTGATGTTGTCTACTCCCTGACGCTGAATAGGCAGCGGGTTCACCTTGAGTGCGCCCACAGCACCGGGGACATGCAACAGGAGCTGGTTAGGTTGATAGGAGAGACGATCGGTAAAGCCACTCACAGGCTCGCTGAAGCTGAGCTCCAGTTGCAACTGGTCTGCCAGCAATGGATTAACTTTTATCTCTTGCAAGGTTGCCACTGCCCACGCCTGACCAAAGGCACTGGCGCAAAACAGCAAAGCCACTTTTGTTACACTGTCTATGGTTGTTCTCATTGCTGTTCGTCCCTGATTATTGTTTTTCTTGCATATTGGCCATCGCCAACTGGGTTTCTCTTGTTACCCAGCACCCCTTCCCGTCCGGAATGGTTTCCAGTAAATCCACTGCCGTAGGAGTAATCTTGATGACTCTACCCTGATCGAGCCCCATATACTGGTTGAGCCCGACCCGTATTGATTTTCCATCAGGTGTGCTGATCAGGGCCCACAACTGCCCGGCCTTTCCCAAGGAGCCGTGCATTGACAAGCTGGCGAGAGAGTAGTTTTCCAATACCTCTTTTTCTCTGTCCATCATAACCTGTGCGCAATCAGGCTTCACCTGGGCACTATTCGCGCGCCCGACACTTGCTTCTGGTTGCGGCATCATGAAGGGGCTACGCAGATCGCGTTGTTGATAGTGCATGGGGGAAAACGGCTTCAACTGGGGTAAGGGTTCAATAGGTACAGGGGGTCTTGCCTTGGTTTCGGCAATATAGGAATCCATCTCCTCCTGACCACCACAGGCCGTCAGCAAGAGGGCAGGTAACAACCAGCAGATGCGTCTCATTGTTTCTGCTCCACTGTTTTACCGTTGTACTTGTAGGTTTTGGCCAGCATCGACATAGCAATCAGGTCTCCCTCATCCTTGCTCTGACTCAAGGTAAAGGAGTCGAGTATGACGATACGAGGCAGGGCTGCCATATCTGCCGTAAACTTGCCGATCTGATGATAATTACCTACCACCTCGATCCGCATGGGCAATTCGGTAGAAAACTCGTGCTTGACCTCAGGTTCCCAGTTGATGCGATTGAGTTTCAAGCCATTATCGGTGGCAATAAAACTGATATCGTCCAGCAAACCGGCGACCTCATGGGTATTGGGCAACTGCTTGAGCTGGGTATCGACCAGTTGCTCGAGCTGGATCATTTGTGCCTTGTAGGCGCCCAAATTGGCTGCCAGCATCGCCTTGCTTTCAAACTGGCCTTTAAGCTCCGTCTCTCTGGCGCTCTCTTTGGTCAGATTGCCTAAGGAATTGGCAATCACGTAGTAATAAATAGCGCCACCAGTCAACACACAGCACAGCAGGATAAAGACAGCTTTCGCCCATTTTGGCCAGCTCGCGATGTCATTCAGATCAAGCTCGTTGAGTTGCTGAAGGTTCATTTGCTCTCCTTGGCCATATCCCCGGCAGCCGCGGTATTATTGGCAATCAGGAACATCATCGAGAATTGACTCAACGATACCGGCGCGACCTCCGCTGCAAAAATGGTGCTTATTTTCGACTGTCCCAGCCAGCCGGAACCATCGATTCGACGCATCATGCTGGCAACTCGACCATAAGCTTCTGTCTTGCCGTTGACATCGATAATATTGTTCTGCAACGAGAGGGTATTGAGGTAAACCCCATTGGGTACCAGAGAGGGCAACTGGTTGAAAAGACGAACGGGCACATTTCGACGCATTTGGAGATGTTCGATGAGTTGCATCCGATCGATCAGCTCCTTGCGACGTTCTTTAAGCAGGCGGATTTCTCCCAGTTGTGCATCCAGGATGGTCATCTCCTGAACCAGACGCTGATTACGCTGCTGCTGGGCGGCAATCTGACGCTCGACCAGCCAGTTGGCAAAGAGGCTCAGTGCGACAGTGACCAACACGAAAAGCCCGAGCAGGGCACCAAACTGTTTCTTTTGCCGCTGAGCACGAGCCTCGCGCCAGGGGAGAAGGTTTATATTTGACATGGTGTAAAACTCCTCAGAGCCAACCCGAATGCCGTCATATATTTAGCGCCATGTACCAGCTCGGCCTCTCCTTTCGGTTTGCCAAACAGGGCGAACAGATCCGGGTGCAACACCTCGCAATTGACCTCTTCTTTTACCTGTACCAACAAACCGGGTAGCAGACTGCCTCCCCCCGTCAGCACCAGTTTTGCGATGTCGCGATAACCGGATGAACTGCAAAACAGCTGGATATTGCGCCGCACTTGCTGCAGCAGCGAGTTGATGTGGGGCATCAGCACATCCAGCTCATGGTCAACAGGCAAGGTACCTTTGGTTTTAGCCTGCTCAGCCTCATCCAGCGTCATGCCATAAAAGGAGGAGAGCGCCTGGCTGTACTGATCGCCGCCGAAGTTTTGCAAGCGGGAGTAGATCACCTCTCCCTTGACCAGCGCCGCGAAGGTCATGGCACTGGCACCGATGTCGATCACCCCGATCGGTCGCTCACTCTCCTGCAACTCGGGCAAACAGGCCACAACGGCCCGCCCCAAGGCATGGGCTCCCACATCCACTACCTTGACGGCAATGCCAGCCTCAGCGAGAGCGCTGACCCGGCCATTGACGCTCTCAGTACGGGCTGCGCTCAACAGGACATCCTGACGATCTTCACTGGCGCTGGTGTCCAGCACCTCAAAATCGAGGCTGACTTCATCGAGGGGAAAGGGAATTATCTGTTCGGCCTCCAGCTGCACCTGACTCTCCAGCTCCTTGTCACCAAGGCGAGCATCAATCTGGATGACCTTGGTGATCACATTGGAACCAGTCACCGCTGTCGCGGCATAATCGCTGTGGCCAGAGATAAGGCGCTTGAGGGTTTTCAAAGATGGGCTGACCCGCTCGATATCCTGTAGCTGGTAATCAACCAGCGTACCTTTCGGGGTGGCGACCTCGGCAACAGATTCAATATGAAGCTTGCCGGGACGACCAGTGAGGGTAACGGCCTTGATGGTCTGGCTACCGAAATCAATGCCCACCAGGGGGAGGAGGGATCCCTTATTAAATAGCCCAAACATATACACATCCATGCGTTATTGGGTTTTATACCTGAATTGAGTGTAGGACACTCTAATCAGATGAGAGCTTGATCCATCCTAAATGCTCTAACTATCAATGTCATAAAGTTTATACCGAAAAGTGACCCACCTCGCTTTCTTGAGATAAAGGGAGGCACCTTGGTTATTGCTCACTGTAGTGCTAACCTCTCGCATCCTGTCGATGGGTGACTTGCCACAGGAAAACCTCGAATTCCAGATGGCAAAAGGGCTATACTCTGCGCCCGTTGGCTAAATTTAAGACGATTGGTAGTTCTTCCATGCTGAAATGGCTCGTTCGCCTGTTTATTGTCATGATGCTGGGTGCTGTGCTGGGTGTTGCCAGCCTCATCGGTATCTACTTCTATATCAAACCCCAACTGCCCGATGTCACCGCACTGCGTGATGTCAAACTGGCAACCCCGATGAGGGTCTACAGCCGAGATGGGGAATTGATCGCCCAATATGGTGAAATCCGTCGCATTCCGTTGCGCTTGGATGAAATCCCCCAACCAATGATCGATGCCGTACTGGCAACCGAAGATGCCCGCTTCTACGAGCACCCCGGCATTGACCCCATCGGCATCATTCGCGCCGCCTCCGTCTGGGCCGTATCAGGTCATGCCCGTCAGGGTGCCAGCACCATTACCCAGCAGGTTGCACGCAACTTCTTCCTGAGCAATGAGAAAACCATCATCCGCAAGATAAAGGAGGTCTTCCTGGCCTGGCGGATCGAGCAGAATCTCTCAAAAGACGAGATCCTCGAACTGTACCTCAACAAGATCCCTCTCGGTTATCGCTCCTTCGGGATCGGTGCTGCGGCTCAGGTTTATTTTGGTAAAGAGGTCAAGGATCTGGGGCTGGACGAGATCGCCATCATTGCAGGTCTGCCCAAAGCCCCCTCCATGCTCAACCCCATCCGATCCCCCGAGCGCGCCTTTGCGCGCCGCAACGTTGTGCTTGGTCGGATGCTGGAGACCGGCAAGATCACCCAGGCCCAGTTTGACGAAGCGTCCAAAATGCCGATCAAGGCCCGTTTTCACGGCGCCGAAGTGACCCTGCACGCTCCCTATCTGGGTGAAATGGTACGCCAGAAGATGGTAGAGCAGTTTGGTGAAGATGCCTACACCATGGGCCTGCACGTCTACACTACCGTCTCTGCCGAACGCCAAAGGGCCGCCAGACAGGCTCTGCTGGATGGCGTCTTTGCCTACGATATGCGTCACGGCTATCGTGGCCCGACGGCCCAGTTGTGGAAGGCAGGCGAAACAGCTTGGGATTACGAGCAGATCGTGGCCCACCTTGGCAAGCAACCCACTTATGATCCGCTGATGGCGGCCGTAGTTACCAAGCTCGGTGACCGTAGCGCCACACTGGTACTTAAAAATGGCAAGGAAGCAGAGCTGGGCTGGAACGGCATTAAATGGGCTCGCTCCTTTATTACCGACGACCGCCAAAGCTATGCCCCGAAATCGGCACGCGATGTACTGAAAGTCGGCGCCCAGATCTGGGTGCGGGAAGAGGGCGAAGAGTTGCTGCTGGCCCAAATCCCGGACGTCAACGCCGCGCTGGTTGCCATGAACCCGAAAAATGGCGCGCTGGAAGCAGTAGTTGGCGGCTTCAGCTTCGAACTATCCAAATTCAACCGGGTCGATCAGGCGCGTCGCCAGATCGGTTCAAATATCAAGCCTTTCCTCTATGCGACCGCGCTGGAGCACGGCTATACCCTGGCGTCGCTCATCAACGATGCGCCAATCAACCAGTGGGATCCGTCAAAAGGGCCCATGTGGCAGCCCAAGAACTCCCCGGCCGTTTATGATGGCCCCACCCCGCTGCGTCTGGGTTTGGCCAAGTCCAAGAACGTGATGTCGGTTCGACTGATGCGCGCCATCGGTCTGGATACCTATATCGACGGTCTGACACGCTTTGGCTTCCCCCGCGACTTCATCTCGCCCCATGAGTCACTGGCGCTGGGCGCAGCCGAATTTACCCCCCTCGAGGTGGTGCGTGGTTACTCGGTACTGGCCAACGGTGGCTTCCTGGTGACCCCATACTTCATCGACAAAGTCACCGACAGCCTGGAGAACACCCTCTATCAGGCCAATCCTGCCATTGCCTGCAACAATTGCGAACAGCAGACGGCGTCCGAGCAGAGCACACTGCCGGAGCCAACTGTTGATGGCGCAGCACAAGATGGCACGCAGACCCCTCTCGCGCCAACCATCGCCCCGCATACCATCAGTGCCCAGAGCGCGTTCCTGATCACCGACACCTTGAGCACAGCCATCTGGGGTGGCAACGGCTGGCGTGGTACCGGCTGGCGTGCAGCCCGTGACCTGAAACGTCACGATATCTCCGGCAAAACCGGTACCACCAACGAATCGCGGGATGCCTGGTTCTCCGGCTATACCCCGGACATCGTAGCTACTTCCTGGATCGGTTTTGACAACCACCAGCGTGGCCTTGGCCGTGCCGAGTTTGGTGGTGGCGCTGCACAGCCTATCTGGATCGACTTCATGAAAGTCGCCCTCAAAAAGCAGCCGGAGCACAAGATGCCGGTTCCCGAAGGGATCATGACGGTGAAGATTGACAGCGAAACCGGACTGCTGGCGACCAGTGGCGGAACCGACGAATACTTCAAGGAAGGGACCGAGCCGACCCGTTACGCCGCGCCCAGTTCGGACGGCAATCAGGTCTACGGTGGCGACAACCCCGATGTGGAAGGGCCTGTCTCTACCGACGATATCTTCTAAGCTGCTCTCGCGGCAGCAACAAAACCGGCAGCCTTGGCTGCCGGTTTTTTTATTGGGCCAACTGCTTGCTCATCAGCGTGGAGATCGAGGCGGCCAGCTCGTTGAAACAGGGGCGACGTACCGAGTAGTGGCGATAGAGCAGCGAGATGGTACGACCCGGCACAGGGTCAACCACAGGACGATAGCTCACCCCTCCCTCATCATGATCGGCGGGTACGGCCAGCTTTGGCACCAGGGTCATGCCGCTACCGGCGGCCACCATGTTGCGCAGCGTCTCGAGACTAGTCCCCTTGAAGCGTTGATCCTCACCTATCCCGCCAGCGAAACAGAAGCCCATCGCCTGATCCCGCAAACAGTGGCCATCGGCCAGCATCAGCAATTTCTTGCCCTTGAGATTGCCGAGTGGCACTTGTCTGGCCTGTGCTTCGGGGTGATGGCAAGGCACCGCCAACCACATCGGCTCATGATAGAGCTGGATTGAACCAAACCCCTCCATCCCAGGCATCTCGGCCAGAATGACGCAATCCAGCTCCCCCTCTTCCAGCCGTTTGAGCAGGGTTTGGGTCTGCTCCTCATAGAGATAGAACTCCAGCTGGGGAAAACGCTCACGCAGGGTCTGGATAATGCGGGGCAACAGGTAGGGGCCCACGGTCGGAATAAAACCGATATGGATCTCCCCTGACATCGGCTCGGAGAAGTGCTGACCGATGCTCTTGAGCTCGCGCACCTCCTTGAGCACCCGACGCGCCTGATGGGCCATGGCATCGCCAGCCGGAGTAAACAGCACCTTGCGCGAGGTACGTTCGATCAGAATGACCCCGAGTTCATCTTCCAGCTTGCGCAGCTGGCCGCTCAGGGTGGGTTGACTGACAAAGCAGCGTTCAGCGGCTTTGCGAAAATGTTTTTCCTCATCCAGCGCCACCAGATATTCGAGATCGCGAAGATTCATACAGCAAGAGTCCTGCCTGGAAAATGGGCCATCAGCATGCACAATATCGTCCGGCGGGACAAGTCATCCACTTGCAGTGAGCCTCTCTGGCTGCCCCTCCAAAACAGAAAAGCCCGATCACCTCGCGGTAATCAGGCTGTTTGACTCGCCGATGGATTACACCCTGAAACGGCGCACCATATCCTGCAGTTGGGTAGCCAGGTGGTTCAACTCGTTGCACGCCTGAGCCATCTGGGTGGCACCGGCGGCCACCTCTTCGGAAGCATGACTGATATTGACCACGTTACGGTTGAGCTCCTCGCTCACCGCGCCCTGCTCTTCGGTGGCCGTTGCAATCTGGATGTTCATGTGGGAGATGCTGCTGACCGAGCCACTGATCTGGGAGATAGACTCGCCCGCTTCCCGCGCGGTAGCTACCGTGGTGTTCATCAGCTCCTGACTCTGTTGCATGGTACTGCCCGCCTGTTCGGCACGCTGCTGCAACTCGGCAATGATGGTATTGATCTGGGAGGTGGAGTCCTGGGTTCGTTTGGCCAGAGTACGCACCTCATCAGCCACCACCGCAAAACCCCGTCCCTGCTCACCGGCCCGGGCCGCTTCAATCGCCGCGTTCAATGCCAGCAGGTTGGTCTGTTCGGCAATGCCGCGGATCACCTCCAGCACCATGCCGATATTGCGGCTATCATCGCCCAGTTGGCGGATCACCACTGCAGTGCTCTCGATGGCCCCCGCCACCCGCTCGATGCGCAAAATAGAGTCATTAACAGTCTTGGCCCCAATCTCTGCTGTTTCGCTGGCCGAGGTGGCGGCACTGGCGGCATCGCTGGTGTTGCGAGAAACCTCCTGAACCGTAGCCTGCATCTCGTTCATCGCGGTTGCCAGCTGATTAAGTTCATGCTGCTGGGCACTCATGTTGGCCGCTGACTGCCTTGCTACCGAGCTCATCTCTTCGGTGGCCGAACTCAGTTGCACCACTGAGCCCGAGACTTCACTGACCAGGGTACGCAAATTGGTCTGCATCTCGCCAAACCCTTTGGCAAGAGTCCCCAGTTCATCATTGTTGAACTGTTGCATATCGATGCGGGAGGTAAGATCACCGGAGGAGACACGGCGGGTCTGCTCCAGCAGGGCCATCACCGGATTGCGGATCTGGGCGGTCAACAGCCAGGCAATCACCACCACAAAAGCCAGCGTCACCAGGCTGACAATAATGCTCATGGTTCTGGCATTGCTATACATGGCCGCAATGTCTTTCACCATCTCATCGGCAATCTCGTTATTGATCTCCCGCAAACGATAAGACTTGGCACCAACCTCTTCCAATGCGGCACGAGTCTCGTTTTTGCGCAGACTTCTGACTTTATCCAGATCGCCAGCAGCAAAGGCATTTAACAGCTGGTCATGTACCGAAAAATACTTGGCCCCCGCCGCAACCACCTGCTCATAAACCTGCTTCTCTTCACCAGTAGTGAAAGGTAAAGCACCATATTTTTGGGCTGCTTGCTCAAATTCCTGCTTGGCCTTATTGAAGGTCAGGGTGCGATCGCTTACCTCTTGCTCATCCTTGTTCAGGCCACCGATGACCTGGGCCAACTCTGAACGACGCGCATCCAGCACGGCAACATGCATCTGGCTCGCCAGACGAGTAGAAGGCAGTAAATTACCCGTGATGGTTTCGGTATCACCATAGAGCTTTGCCAGCTGGCTGATTGAAAACCAGGCCAAGCCCAGTACCAACAAGGCCAGGATGGCAAATCCGGCACTCAGTTTCTGGCCGATGGACATGTTTTTGAACATATAAGGGCTTCCTTGAAATGAGTCTTCACTCCCGCAACATCCACCGGGAATGGTCATATAGAGCATAGCCTGCACCCGGAAAACAGAAGGATTTCATACCGTTTCTGTGATTGTTTGCCTATCGGCCCTGGACACCTTTCCTGAAGCGGTCTCGTGTTCAAATAACAGCCATCATGTCATTAGAGCCAGCAGATGCGTGCTCAGAGCATCCGGCTCCCCCAGAAAATCGGCAACCCGTACAGGCGTGACCCGCCCCTTGTGCATCAGCCCAAGGGTGGGATAACCCTGACCACCCAGCCGTTTCATCCAGCCCTGGCTATCTGCCAGATGTTGCAGCAATGGGGCCTGCAGATAGGCTTGCTGGAACGCGTCTTCACTGACCCCCTGCTCTGCCGCCAGCGTGGCGAGAAATGCCGGCTCACCAATCCAGATCCCGTCCCGATAGTGGGATTGCTGGATCCGGTGCAACATGGCCAACCCATCCCCCCCCAAAGCCGTGACGGCCAAAACCGCACGGATCGGCGGCTCGGAGTCCAGCAGACACCCTTCGCGCAGCAGCAGTTCGTTAAAGTAGCGCTCGCCAAAATGCTGGCCGGTCAGCGCCTCGATCCGCTGATCATGGGGGCGCACATAATCACGCAATGCCTCGCCCATAGGCTGACGGCGACTACCCAGCCAGAGACCGCCCGCATGCAGCTCGATCTTGAGCCCAGCAATGGTGGCTGCCGCCTGCAACAGGGGGGCGGCACCGTAGCACCAGCCACAGAGCGGGTCATAGACATAATGGAGGGTGGTTTGTTGTTCGCTCATCTTCATTCTCACTTCAATCTCGGATAAAAAACCGGGCCCTTAGGCCCGGTAAAAACACAGGGAAAGCAGGCTCAGTGGCTTACCACTTCATCTCGCCGGTATTGACCTTGGCACCGATGGCCAGACCATCGTCAACCGGCAGTGCCGGATAGGCTTTCTTCAGAGCCTCAATCAGCTCACCGGAGTTTTTCGCCTTGGCCAGCTCCTGTTCGAAACGCTCTACATAGTCACGGGTAAAGGTCACAGCAGCAGTGCCTTTGGGAGCAGTGCCCAGGAAGTGGCCCGGTACCACACGCTCGGGTTTCAGGGCCAGCAGGTTATCCAGCGCCTTGACCCAGTTGCTGCGAGCCGCTTTGGTCTGGCTGTCGGCCATCCAGACATGCACCCCGTGGTAGACCGGCACACCACCAAAAGCAGTCTTGATGGAAGGGGCCCAGAGGTAGGCATTCGGGGTATTCATCTCTTTGATTTCAATCTTCTCGCCATCCAGCGTCAGGTGGCTGGCGGTCATCACTTGCGGCACGGTCAGGCTCTTCGGTGCACCCTTGCCGAGGATCGGGCTCCAGTAGCTCAGCTTGGCATCCTTGGTCTTGTTGATATGGTCAACCACATGCTGGTCGGCCAGCACTTTGACATCCGGGAACGCCGCCATGACCGGCTCCAGACCGAAGTAGAAGTCGGGGTCACCGGCACTGATATAGACAGTGGTCAGCTTCTTGCCGCTCTTCTTGATCATGTCGACCAGCGCCTGACCATTTTGCACGTCGAACTGGGCATCGATCAGGATGGCCTCTTTGTCACCGGTCACCAGTGAGGAGGAGACCGGGAAGATCGCCTTCTCGCCAGGGTTGTAGACGGTCACGCTCAGGGGGGCGGCCAGTGCGGCGCCACTCAACAGGGTGGTCGCCAGAGTCAAGTTGCGGATCAGGGTGTTGTTCATCATCTATTCCTCATTAAGTATTCGGGGGTTCATTTGATGGACACAGTGTATTGGATCACTTAAGGTGCAAATACAGCATAAAAAGCGCATCACTGTTGCACATATCGAACATATAGAGAGCCATACATGGATCGACTGACCGCATTGCAGGTCTTTGTCAGCGTAGTCGAACAGGGGAGCCTGAGCGGCGCCGGAGAGAAACTGGATATGTCGCGCGCCATGGTGTCGCGCTATCTGGCCGAGCTGGAGAGCTGGATGGGCGCCCGCCTGCTGCACCGCACCACCCGTCGTCTGAGTCTGACCGGACCGGGAGAGGAAGCGCTGAACCGGGCCCGCGCCATGCTGGCGCTCGGCGAAGAGATGGAGCAGATCGCCGTGAAGGGGGATGACGCCCCCAAGGGACAACTGCGGATCACCAGCAGCTACTCCCTGTCGGAAGCCTTGCTGGTCGGGGCTGCTAACGACTATCTGGCGCAATACCCGGGGACGGCCATCGACATTCTGCTGCTCGACAGAACCGTCAATCTGGTGGAGGAGCGGATCGATCTGGCGGTGCGCATCACCAACGACCTCGACCCCAATCTGGTGGCGCGTCGTCTCGGCACCTGCCACTCGGTAGTCTGTGCCAGCCCGGCCTATCTGGCCCGTCATCCAATGCCACACAAGGTGCAGGATTTGGCGCTGCACAACTGCCTCACCTACACCTACTTTGGCAAGAGCCTGTGGGAGTTCAATGGACCGGACGGTCCCGAGTCAGTGCCGGTCAGCGGTAACCTGAGCGCCAATATCTCCAACCTGCTTCTGGAAGCAACGCTTGAAGGTGCCGGGATCAGCCTGCAACCCCGCTACTCGGCACAACCCTATCTGGAGCGTGGGGAACTGGTGCCCCTGCTGACCGACTGGCAACCCAAGCGCCTCGGGGTCTACGGGGTGTATGCCACCCGCAAGCAGATGTCGCCACTGCTGCGCAGCTTCCTCGATTTTCTGCTGGCCCGCATGGCGGCGGATCCCATCTGGCAGGAGTAAGCACTCCGCACACCCAAACATAACGAAGGGGCCGCTGCGGGCCCCTTCTTCACTCTGATCCCTTGATCAGGCTTCAAATCCGAATGGTTCTGAGTGCGGCGCTTCCGGCTGCGCACTCTCGTCGAGGAAAATATCCCGATAAGCCACATAGATGGAGTAGTTGAGCGCCGGGATCACCACCAGCAGACCTACCAGTAACAGCACAGCGCCAAACAGCAACAACATGGCTGAGAGCAGTCCCCACCAGAAGAAGGGCCACATATTGCGCCAGCAGCCGAAGAAGCTCAGCCGTACCGCCTGGATGATGCCGATATCGTGGTGGTAGATCAGCGCCGGAGCAAAGGTGACCCCCATCAGCACGGGAATGATAAGCAGCATACCCACCAGCAATACCAGCAGCAGTTGTTGCAACTGGCTGGCTGAGACCACCATGCTCTCGGGATCCTGCGTCAGCAGCGGGAGCAGCCCCCACATGGAGAGCAGACCGAGACAGACGAGGCCCACCAGGCTGAACAGCAGCAACACCAGCAGACCGCCTAGCATCAGCGGGGTCAGCTTGTGGCGAAAACCGGCGAAGAGATCGGCAAACTGCAGCGGCTCCCCCCGATAACCCCGAGCGGCGACCGCCACCCAACCCGCGCCCCACACCATGTAGAGCAGCTGGGAGATAAGGCCACCCGCCGGCAGTTGCTCCAGCAGCATGCCCACCATAAACCAGACCAACACCATGGCCACGCTGATCCCCATACCCTTGTTGAAGATATCGAACCCGCTGCGAACCCAGAGCCAGCCACGACCTGTCGTGTACCGGGCCGGAGTGGTGCGCAAAGGGGGTAATCCGTTCATATCGTCTCCTCGGAGTGTCGGTGGCATCAGTGCCGGAAGCCGATTCTAGAGCCAGGGCGGGGGCGACTCAATGGCGAAGCGGCCCGACCACGACATAAAACCTGACGCAGCTATGCACAAAAGGGGCGTCAGCCACGCCCCGCCTCTGGCTGCCCCGACCATAACGAGGCACAATCTGCCCCCTTCCCCAGCCGCGCCTGTCGTGGCCAGCGTGCCGTGATCACCCTTTAGTGATCGACGAATGCCGGACAGGGGGTTGTCATCCCGCCATCCCGGGCGCTTTAACATCGAGTGGTATCGTCATGAGAGTTGTGTGTTGTCTGTTGTTGTTACTGGCCAGCCAGTCGGCCTTGGCCGAGGGTTTTATCAGTCGCCTGCTCAACCATCCGGTACCAGGTGGCGTTGCGGTGATCCCTCTTGGCGCGTCACCCACTGCCCCCACGGCCCGCTATCACGACAAGCCCGTGCTGGTAGTGCGCGAAGACAACCAGTGGATCGCCATCGTCGGCATCTCTCTGAAAAGCACGCCCGGCGCCCAGCAACTGACCACAGGTGATGGCCGTACTCTCGGCTTCACCGTGACCCCCAAGCACTACCGCGAGCAGCACATCAAGCTCAAGAACAGCCGTCAGGTCAATCCGCTCGCCGAGGATATGACCCGCATCAACCGAGAGCTGGCGGAGCAGACCCGGGCTTACCAGACCTTCAGCCCCAACCAGCCGAGCAACCTGCTGTTCGACAAGCCGGTCAACGGCCCCCTCTCCAGCCCGTTTGGCCTGCGTCGTTTCTTCAATGGCGAGGAGCGCAATCCCCACTCCGGCCTCGACTTCGCCGTGGACGCCGGCACCCCGATCAAGTCCCCCGCCGCCGGCAAGGTGATCCTGATCGGCAACTACTTCTTCAATGGCAATACCGTCTTTGTCGACCACGGTCAGGGGCTCATCAGCATGTTCTGCCACATGTCGAAGATCGATGTGAAGCTCGGCCAGAGCCTGCCGCGTGGCGGCATCGTCGGGCGAGTCGGTTCGACCGGCCGCGCTACCGGCCCCCATATGCACTGGAACGTCAGCCTCAACGACACCCGGGTCGATCCCGCCATCTTTATCGGTGCCTTCAAGCCCTGAATCGGCAGAGCCCGTTAACAAAACATCCTCTAACAAAACAGGCAGCCCATGGCTGCCTGTCTGCTATCTGCACGTCGAACCTGATTACCTATCCGGCCAGCGTGTGGGCGCCGGACTCCCGACGCATCGCCCGCCACATCACCAACACCAGCAATGAGCTGCACGTTGGCAATGCCAGCCAGACCCCGGGCACGCCCCACAGGGTCGAGAAACCCCACAAGAAACCGCCAATCAGCACCAGCTTGCCGCCGGTGAGCAGGGAGGCGATGCGGGCCCGATTGATGGCCTGAAAGTAGGTGGCCCCCACCAGCAGCAAGCCCTCCATCGGCAGCCCCCAGAAGTAGAGCCAGATCCCGAGGCTCGCCACCGGCAGCAGGGTGGCGTTGTCGCCGGCAAACAGATAGACCGCCGCCTCCGGCCACAGATAAAGCGGGAACATGGCGCACAGGGCGATCCCCAACGTCACTCCGAGTGCCAGGTTGCGGATCCGCAGCACCCGCCGCCAGTGACCGGCTCCTGCGTTGAAGCTGGCGATGGGCTGGATACCCATGGCGATCCCCTCGAACACCAGATAGAAGAAGGCCTCGGTGTAACTGATCACCCCGTAGGCCGCCACATGCAGCGAAGTGCCGACCGCCAGCAACGCCTTGTTGTGCAGCGCCAGCACTACCGAGAGATAGAGGTACATCAGAAAACTGGAGACCCCGAGGCGCACCGTCTCTCCCATCAGCCGCAGATCGGGGCGCAAGGTGTCCCAACTTATCCGCAGCTGGCTACGCGGTGTGAAGAAGTGCCACAGGCAAGCAAGGCCCGTCACTGCCTGGGAGAGCATGGTGGCCGTCGCCACCCCGGCCAGTCCGAACGGAAACACCACCATCAACAGATAGTCGAGCAGCACGTTGAGCAGCCCCCCGACTACCATGATGAGGGTGACAAATCCGGGGCGGCCATCGTTGCGCAGCAGCGAGCTGAACGCCATCGACAGCACCGCAAAGACGCCAAGCCAGGCGTAGGCCTGCAGGTAGGAGAGCCCGGCGGTGAAGATCTCCCCCTCCGCCCCCATCCAGGCCAGCATGGGCTCGCCATAGCGGATCCCGATAAAACTGAGCAGTGCCGAGGCCAGCAACACCATCACCAGCGCATTGCCGACGATATGGCGGGCTTTGGCCGGGTTGCCCTGCCCCAGATAGAAGGAGACCAGCGACGAGGCCCCCATGCCGATCAGCGCCCCCACCGCATAGAGCACGGCGCAGATGGGATAAGCCAGCATCAAACCGGCCATGCCATCCTGACCCAGCACATGGCCAACGAAGATGCCATCGATGGTGACATAGATACCGGTGATCAGCATGGCCGCCACGGTCGGGGTTACGTAACGCCAGAAAAGGCGAGATAGCGGGGCTGTGCCCAGATCAACAGCTGACATATTCGACTCGGTGGAGAGAAAGCGGCCGGGATCATAGCGAAACGGCAGCACGACTTCCTGTTATTTGTGTTATGAATCATTAATATAGACTGCTTTACCCGCCTCCCTGCCCTGTTTTAGGCTAGGGCCACCTCTTCTGAACGGAAACGAGCCTCATGTTGCAACGCCTGCTCACCCTCTTGCTGCTCTCCCTTATCTTGTTGCCGCCAGCCGTGCGCGCCGACGATGCCATTGCCCAGGCCGAATCCCTGTTGCAGAGCGTGCCCAAGAGCGATACCCCGGAAAACCAGAAGCTGCGGGAGAGCTACCAGCAGGCGCTGCAATTTGCCAGAGAGGCCGAGCGTTACCGGGAGCAGAGCAAAGCCTATCAGCAGATCCTTATCGATTACCCCAAGGAGTCGGCACGGCTCAAGGAGAGCCTGCACAACTATCAGCCCGCCGCTCGCCCGCCGCTGGCGAGCCTCAAGGAGGAGGCGCTGCGCCAGGCCATAGGCCTGAGCAGCAACCGCCAGCTCAACCTGCGCAAGGAGCGGCAGGGGGTGATGGATAGCCTCAACCAGCTAGAGAGTACCGGGCAGGAGTATCACCTGCGGGTGGATGATCTGCGCAAACAGCTGCAACTGACCCGCAGCCAGCTGGAGCGACTGAGCTTCAGCAGCGAATCGGATCGCCAGCAGGAGGCACAGCTGCTGCTGACCAGAATGAAAGAGCAGAGCCTCTCCGACCGGATCCAGATGCTGGAGCTGGAGCAGCTCTCTGCCCAGCAGCGCAACGATCTCGGCAAGCTGAAACTGCAGGAGCTCAATCTGGCCATCGCCGACGAGGATGAGTGGCAAGCCAGCCTGCTGACCCAGCAGAACCAGCTGCGGCGGGAGAAGACCGAGCAGGCGCTGGAGGAGAGCGAACGGCTGCGCAAGCAGCTCACCACCGACATGCCGCTGCTGCTGGAGCAGCAACAGCAGAATCAGGCGCTCTCCATCCAGCTCGGCACACTGGAAGATCAAATTGAGCGGGTGCAGGACGAGCAGCGCAGCGTCGACAAGAATTTGTTTGAACTGAATGAGCTGGTCAACTCGGTACGCGAACAGCTGGAGTGGCTGCAGATCAGTAATGCCTACGGCGAGAACCTGCGCAGCAAACTCTCCGATCTTCCTCCCCAGTTCCCCCTCGACAAGCTGGAGTCCGCCATCGTCAGCGCCCGCATGGCCAAGTACCAGTACGAGAGCGAGCAGGATGGGCTCAAGGATACCCGCCAGCTGCGCGACAAGCTGATGGCCGAAGAGGATGTGACGCTGGATCGGCCGCAGCAAGCTGTGCTCGACAACCTGCTCAAGGCCCGGCGCCAGCTGCTGACCCGGCTCAACGACGCCTCCGATACCCTCATTCAGGAGCAGACCCGTCTCAAGCTGCTCTACAGCCGCCAGAACAGCAAGATCGACGAGATCCGCGAAATAAGCGCCAGCCACCTGTTCTGGATGCCGGATGTGCGCCCCTTTACCCCACAGGTGATGCTCGGTATTCCTGCCGCGCTGACCCTGGCCTTCAACCCGGACAACTGGTTGCAACTGCCCTACGCCATCGTCGAAAACAGCCCGCTGAGCCTCACGCTGGCCGGTATTGGGCTGCTGGTGCTGGCCTGGAGCTGGTTCAAGCTGGCCCGTCACCTGAGCCTCTATTGCGACCATATTGCGCCGCGGATCGGCAAGGTAACTCAGGACAAATTCAGCCTCACCAGCCGCTTGCTGCTGCGCTCCCTGCTTGCCGCCCTCCCCTTGCCCGCCATGGTACTGATGGTGCGCGGCCTGCTCGAAGGGGCCTGGCAATACCCGTTTGCGGTGGCGGTGGCGCGCGGTCTTGGCGAGATCTGGTTTCTGCTGCTGGCGCTGGTGATGGCCCGCCATCTGACGCTGGAGCGGGGGATTTTGATCCACCACTTCCGCTGGCCCCGGGAACAGGTGCAAAAGGTATGGGGGCAGTTTCGCACCCTGCTGCTGGTGCTGATCCCGAGTTTCTTTGTGCAGGGGATGGCCAACAGCTATCAGGAGCACGCCTTCTACGACTCCCTCGGCCGGATGGCCTTCATGATCGGTGCACTCTGGCTGCTGCTCTTCTTTGCCCGCCTCAACCGGGAGCGGCTGCCACTCACCTGGGGCCAGACCGATATGACCAAGCCCCATCTGCTGCACCACTTCATCTGGAACAGCCTGATGCTGGCGCCGCTGCTGGCGGTGATCGGCGCCCTGTTTGGCTACTTCTATACCTCGCGCACCCTGCTGCGCCAGCTGGAGCTTAGCCTGCTGATGGGGCTGGGTTGCCTGCTGGTCTACTATCTAGCCAGACGCTGGATGCTGATCCAGCGCCGCCGCCTAGCCTTCGAGCGCGCCAAGAGCAAGCGGGCTGAGATCCTGGCCCAGCGCGGCCGGGAAGAGGGGCATGACGAGCTCAGCTCCGAGACCCCGGACGTGGTGGAAGAGACTGAGCTGGATCTCGATACCATCAGCGCCCAGTCGCTGGGACTGGTGCGCACCCTGCTGATGCTGGGCTTCACCATGCTGGTGGTGGTGCAATGGTCGGATCTCAACTCCGCCTTCAGCTTCCTCAGCAATATCGAGGTGTGGCAGGTGAGCAGCAAGATTGGCGGCATCGAGCAGCTCTCGGCCATCACCTTGCAGGATCTGATGCTGACCGCCTTCGTCTTCATTCTGACCGTGGTGACAGCCCGCAACCTGCCGGGGCTGATGGAGCTGACCCTGCTGCAGCACCTCAGCCTCTCCCCGGGTACCGGCTTTGCACTCACCACGATCAGCAAGTATCTGGTGATCCTCGTTGGCGCCCTCACCGGTTTCTCCATGCTCGGTATCGACTGGTCGAAGACCCAGTGGCTAGTAGCCGCCCTCTCGGTAGGGCTGGGTTTCGGCCTGCAGGAGATCTTCGCCAACTTTGTTTCCGGCCTCATCATCCTGTTCGAGAAACCAATCCGGCTCGGTGACACTGTTACTATTCGCGATCTCACCGGCACCGTAACCAAGATCAAAACCCGGGCGACCACCATAGTGGATTGGGATCGCAAGGAGATCATCGTGCCCAACAAGGCCTTTATCACCGAGCAGTTCATCAACTGGTCGCTCTCCGATGCGATAACCCGGGTCAAACTGCGGATCCGGATCGGTCTGACCCGTGATCCGAAACTGGTGCAACGTATTCTTGAGGAGGCGATCCATGCCTCTACTCTGGTACTGGAGACCCCCAGTCCGGAAGTATTCCTGATCGAATTCACCGACTCGGCGCTGATCTACGAGATCCGCCTCTACGTCAACAACATGGATCACCGGATGCCCATCACTCACGAGGTTCACTCGCTGGTGCTGGAGAAGATGCAGCAGCAGGGACTTCCCCTGCCCCATCAACAGATCGACATTCACCTGAGCCGCGGCTGATCCCCGAGGTACAAGGAGCAGAACATGCAAATTATTGCCCACCGTGGTGCCAGCGGTCTGGCACCGGAAAACACCCTCAAGGCGATGGCAAAAGCACTGACGCTGGGAGTCAGTGCCATCGAACTGGATGTACAGGCAGCAGATGACGAGTTATGGGTATTTCACGATCGGAGGCTGGAGCGTTGTACCAACGGCAAGGGGGTGCTGACTGAACAATCACGAGCCTATCTGGAGCAACTCGATGCCGGTGAGGGAGAGGTGATACCGACCCTGTGGCAAGTGATGGAGATTATCGCCGGACGCTGCGAGCTGCATATCGAGCTCAAGGGTGCCGATACCGCTGACGCAGTGGCATCCCTGACCCGAAGGGCAGAGGCCAAGCTTGGTTTTACCCCAGAGCAGTGGGTGGTTTCGTCCTTCCATCACCCGGAGCTGGCCCGATTTGCCGCCTTGCGGCCCGATATCCGCCTCGGCGCCCTGACCGCCAATCTGCCACTCAACCTGGCGCTGTTTGCTGATGAGCTGGGGGCCTGGTCACTTAACTGCGACGTGGATTTTGTCGACCGGATACTGGTGGAAGATGCACATCAACGCGGATTAAGGGTTCTAGTTTATACCGTTGATTATCATGAAGATTATGAAAAACTAGCCAGCATGGGGGTCGATGGAATCTTCACCAATCGTCCAGATCGTTTCCTGTAGCCACCTGACAAGGATACACATATGGATAAGCTCTGATTTAGGCACTAACTTTAAATAGCTGATCGGGATACAAAGAGTTCAACTTCAGCCGATAAGAACAGGCACATAACAATAACCAGTTTCCACACACTCAGACTGACGCTCACAAGGATGTAACTATGAACTTATCGATTAAAAACAAGCTGGTCCTGGCTATCGGGGTCATCATTCTGGTGATCACCGGGATACAGGTCTGGTACAACACCTCGCAACTGCGCAGCGAAACCCAGCGGCTGGTCTGGAATATCATCGACGAAAGCTCCATGGCCAACGTCAAGGGGATCTCCCGCTGGGTTGACTCCCGTATCGCCATCGTCAGCACCACCAAGGAGGCTTTCACCAAAGAGGATGAACCCATCAGCCATCTGGCCCAATCCATGAATGCAGGTGGATTCGACCTGGTCTATGCCGGTACTGCCGATGGCAAGATGATCCAGAGCAAGCCCACCAACCTCCCTGCCGGTTATGACCCCCGTCAACGCCCCTGGTACAAGGATGCAATGGCAGCTGGCAAACTGGTCATTACTGCCCCTTATGCGGATATCTCTACCGGACAACTGATTGTCACCATTGCCGAGCCGTTCCAGCGCGGCAACACTCAGGGCGTCATCGCCGGTGACGTATCCATCAGCGCCCTTATCTCGGATATTCTGGCAGTCACCACCGAGGGCACCTACGCCATTCTGGTAGACAGTAATGGCACCATCATCGCCCACCCGGATGCCTCGTTGAGTCTCAAGTCTGCCACCGCACTGGCCCCTGAATTGACTGCTTCTTACATCAACCAGATCGCCCATGACGGCATGATCAACGAGCTGGTGATCAGTGGCAAGAAAGAGGTCTTTGACTTCAACGCAATCCCCAATACCAACTGGTATTACGGCATGATGGTGGATGAGGAAACCGCCTATCAGTCGGTGCGCAGCATGGTCACCTCCTCCCTCATCCAGGGGCTTATCACCATACTGATCGTGGCTGGCTTCTCCTATGTCGCCATCAACGGCTCGCTGGCCCCCCTGAAAACCCTGGGCGAAGCGATTGCCGATCTCTCACGCGGCAACGGTGATCTGACCCGCCGCATCAAGATTGAACGTGAGGATGAAGTAGGCGCGGTTGCCAAACACGTCAACACCTTCATCGAGCGGATCCATGTGATGGTGCAGGATATCTCCAACTCCTCCGGCCAGCTCAACCAGCAGGCCAAGTCGTCCCACAGCATGGCGGAGAAGGCCAATCAGGGTCTGGCACGCCAGCAAAACGAGATCTCCCAGATCGCCACTGCGGTACACGAGATGTCGGCCACCGCAGTCGAGGTTGCCAGCAACGCGGAGCAGACCGCCGAAGCGGCCCGCAGCTCCACCAGCAGTTGCGAGCATGGCAAGCAGGTGATCGCCCGCAACCAGCGCTCCATCACCGATCTGGCCACCCAGGTGGAACAGGCCTCCAACATCATTCAGGAACTGGAGAAAAACGCTCAGGAGATCAACACCATCCTCTCCACCATTCAGGGCATCGCCGAGCAGACCAACCTGCTGGCACTCAACGCCGCCATCGAAGCGGCACGTGCCGGTGAACAGGGCCGCGGCTTTGCGGTGGTAGCCGACGAGGTGCGCGTCCTGTCACAGCGTACCCACAGCTCCACCGTCGAGATCCGCAATATGATCGAAACCCTGCAACGCAATACCCAGGGAGCGGTCAGCACCATGCACGAAGGCCAGCTGCTGGCCCAGAACAGCGTGGATGACGCCAACAACGCCACCCACGCGCTGGAGCAGATCACCACCTCGATCAACCAGATCTCCGACATGGCGACCCAGATCTCCAGCGCCGCTGAAGAGCAGCGGGCCGTCACCGACGAGGTAAGCCGCAACATTCAGGCGGTGAAAGATGTCTCGGACGAACTGGCAGTAGATGCAGACAGCTCACGCCATCTCTCTGAACAACTTAAAAATATTTCGGGTGAACTGAGCAATCAGGTCGGCATGTTCCGCATTTGAGCATGAGCAAAAGGGGCCGTACAGGCCCCTTTTATTTTTCTAAATAGCGCTTAATTTTCAGTGAGTAATCTCACATTACCCGCCAAATACCCCGCCTTGAAATCCTTGTAATTCGTCTGGAATTATCAGATCACCGCCGTGGTCACCGCAGCATTTCGGATTACCTATTTCTATCCGAATAGATAAATGCCAATAATTCTCATTAAAAAATTACAATAAAAAACTTAAAATTTTTTTCGCGAGTACCTAAAAAGAGAGGTGATTCGCATTTTATTGAAAGAAAACTACGTACAATCCAGAAGTTAAAATGCTCGTAGCTAGGTGTTCAACTGCTCAGTAACACCAAAAAATGACGATAATAACGACATTTTCATCCAGGGATTTGGGTGTTTTATAGAAAAATAACCAATAAAAAGGGAATAAAACCTAGCAGTTTGACTTGCATCAAGCCTGAATTTTTTTCATAGAGCAAAATCGTGCCCAGCAAATCTATCCCTAAGGAGGCAGATGTGGATATTATCAAGACCGATGTGGCCATCATCGGTGCTGGCGGTACCGGCTTACGCGCCGCTATCGCTATAGCCGAATCACAGCCAGACCTGGACATCGCCCTGATTTCCAAGGTTTACCCGATGCGCAGCCACACGGTTGCTGCCGAAGGCGGCGCCGCCGGTGTCGTCCGTGATGACGACTCCCTCGAAAACCACTTCAACGACACCGTCTCCGGTGGTGACTGGCTGTGCGAGCAGGACGTAGTGGAATACTTCGTCAACAACGCAACCAAAGAGATGATCCAGCTGGAGCACTGGGGTTGCCCCTGGAGCCGCAAGCCGGATGGCAAAGCCAACGTGCGTCCGTTTGGTGGCATGAAGGTTCCGCGTACCTGGTTCGCCGCAGACAAGTCAGGTTTCCATATTCTGCACACCCTGTTCCAGACCTCCGTCAAATACCCGAGCATCAAGCGCTTCGACGAGCATTTCTGCCTTGATCTGATCGTGGACGACGGCCGCGTTCAGGGCGTACTGACCTTCGACATCCAGAACGGTATCACCCGCTTCATCCAGGCCAAATCCGTGATCGTGGCAACCGGCGGCGCTGGCCGTGTCTATCGCTACAACACCAACGGTGGCATCGTCACCGGCGACGGCATGGCACTGGCCTACCGTCACGGCGTACCGCTGCGTGATATGGAGTTCGTCCAGTATCACCCGACCGGTCTGCCGGGCACCGGTATCCTGATGACCGAAGGTTGTCGTGGTGAGGGTGGCGTTCTGCTGAACAAGGATGGCTACCGCTACCTGCAAGACTACGGCTTGGGCCCGGAAACCCCGATCGGCCAGCCGAAGAGCAAATACATGGAGCTGGGTCCGCGCGACCGTGTTTCCCAGGCATTCTGGCAAGAGCAGCAGAAAGGTCGCGTCATTCAGGGCCCGATGGGCGATGTGGTTCACCTCGACCTACGTCACCTTGGCGAGAAGTACCTGAAAGAGCGTCTGCCGTTCATCTGCGAACTGGCCAAAGCCTACGTCAACGTGGATCCGGCCAAAGAGCCTATCCCGGTACGTCCGACTGCCCACTACACCATGGGTGGTATCGAGACTGACAACAAGTGTGCCACCCGTCTGCCCGGCCTCTACGCCGCGGGCGAATGTGCCTCCGTCGGTCTGCACGGTGCCAACCGTCTGGGTTCCAACTCCCTGTCCGAGATCGTGGTATTCGGCAAGCTGGCCGGTGAGCAGGCAGGTGAGTTTGCCAAGACTCAGAAGCATGGCAATACCGAAGCGCTGGCCGCCAAGGCCGAGGCGCTCATCAAGCAGCACCTCTCCCTGATGGACATAGACGGTACCGAAAACCCGGCCGATATCCGCAACGAGCTGGGCATGTCCATGGAAGCCGGTGTCGGTATCTACCGTACCGAAGAGCTGATGCAGGGCACCATCGACAAGATCAACGAGCTGAAAGCCCGTTACAAGAAGGTCAAGATCAACGACAAGTCCTCTGTCTTTAACACCGATCTGCTGTACGCCATCGAACTGGGCTACATGCTGGACGTGGCTGAAGCCATGGCGCACTCCGCCATCAATCGTAAAGAGTCCCGCGGTTCACACCAGCGTCTGGATGGTTACGAAGAGCGCGATGACGTGAACTTCCTCAAGCACACGCTCTCGTTCTACAAAAATGGCGAAACGCCCTCCATCGATTACTCCGATGTGAAGATCACTAAGTCCCAGCCGGCAAAACGCGTGTACGGCTCCGAGGGTGAGAAACAAGACGAGGCTAAGAAGAATGGCTGAGATGATTGAAATTGAGATCCTGCGCTACCGTCCGGAACAGGATAACGAGCCCTGGATGCAAACCTTTCAGGTGCCATACCAGAGAGAGATGTCTCTGCTGGACGCCCTGCAGTACATCAAGGATCACCTGGACTCTACCCTGAGCTTCCGCTGGTCCTGCCGGATGGCGATCTGTGGCTCCTGCGGCATGATGGTCAACGGTGTGCCCAAGCTGGGTTGCAAGGCGTTCCTGCGCGACTATCTGCCGGGCAAGATGACCGTCGAGCCGCTCAACAACTTCCCGATCGAGCGCGATCTGGTGGTCGACATGTCCGACTTCATCGAGAAGCTGGAGAGCATCAAGCCGTACATCATCCCGAGCGAGCCGCGCAGCCTGTGTGATGGCGAGTACATCCAGACTCCGGCCCAGATGGCGCAGTACAAGCAGTTCTCCCAGTGCATCAACTGTGGTCTCTGCTACGCGGCCTGCCCGCAGTACGGCATCAACAAGAAGTTCACCGGTCCGGCGGCACTGGCTCTGGCCTATCGCTACAACGTCGACAACCGTGATGCCGGCGCCAAAGAACGTATGCGCATCATCAGCCAGGACGAAGGCGTCTGGGGCTGTACCTTCGTGGGCTACTGCTCCGAAGTGTGCCCGAAAGGCGTCGATCCGGCGGCGGCCATCCAGCTTGGCAAGGTCGAAAGCGCCAAGGACTACATGATCGCCATGTTCAAGCCAGATTGAGAGCAGGATTGAGACCATGAACAACACTGATAGCAAACGTAAACCTTACGTCCGCGAAATGAAGAAAGACTGGTGGCTGAAGAACGCCTTCTACACCGGTTACATGATCCGTGAAGGCACCAGTATCTTCGTCTCCATCTACGCCGTTGTGCTGATGTGGGGCCTGATGCGCCTGGTTCAGGGTCAGGAAGCGTTCAACGGCTGGCTGGAATCCCTGCAAAGCCCGATCGCCATCCTGTTCCATGTCGTCGCTCTGGCGGCGTGCCTGTTCCATGCCAAAACCTGGTTCGCCCTGGCGCCGAAAGCCATGCGTATCTTCCGTGGTGAAGACCTGGTACCGGAGAAGCCGATCGTTCTCGCCCAGTATGTGGCGCTGGCGGTGGTGTCCCTGCTTGTCCTGATCATCGTGGCCTGAGGAGAAAACAATGAGACGTTCTGACGAACCAATTTACTGGGGTCTGTTTGGTGCGGGTGGCATGGTCGTTGCCATGCTGCTGCCGGTCATTGTCCTCATCACCGGTCTGCTGGTGCCCATGGGCATCATGGACGTGGAAACCATGAGCTATGACCGCGTGCACGCGTTCGCCAGCTCCTGGTGGGGTGCCTGCATCCTGCTGGTGATCATCGCTCTGCCAGTCTGGCACGGCATGCACCGTATCTACCACGGTCTGCACGATCTGGGGATCCACACCACCAAGCTGCACCACTATGTGTTCTATGGCTTTGCCTTCCTGGTATCTGCCATTAGCGTCGGCTTGCTGATGGTGCTGGTACTCCAGTAATCACATCTGACTGATTGACCAAACCGGGCCTTGTGCCCGGTTTTTTTTGCCCCGCTATCCCGCCCCTGCTTTTTATTCACTCAAACAATTCGATAAAAACCAGATTATCGTCCAATCATATGGCGATCACAGTCACATAACACCAATACATTCGTCATTTGTAGCAAACCATTTTGACCACCATCAATTTAGTGACATCCATATCAATTATAATTATTCAGATTAAATAATTATTCATATGGAGCTAGCTAATGACAGACAAAACACGCTCGGTGAGCATAGGCAGTTACCTGGCACTGGCCTTCGCCGTGGTCTTCTTCTCCGGACTGTTGCAATCCGGCGAGTGGTACGGGGTATTCGATTTCACCACGCTGAACGGCTCGTTCGGCACCATGGTCCAGAGCGTCAGCGAGAATGGTGACGGCATCAAGACCGCCATGACCGACATGCGCGGCAAGGGGGGCAACGGGGCGAGAGACGGCTTTCTGTTCGCCCTGACCCTGATCCCCACCGTGATGTTTGCTCTCGGTATGATCAATGTGCTGGAGCACTACGGCGCGCTGGAAGCGGCCCGCAAGTTGCTGACCCCGCTGCTGCGCCCGCTGATGGGGATCCCGGGCAATACCGGCCTCGCACTTATCGCCTCCCTGCAGAGTACCGATGCCGGCGCCGCCATGACCCGTCAGCTCAAGGATGAAGGGCTCATCACCAAGCGTGAAACCGACGTGTTCACCATGTTCCAGTTCTCCGCTGGTGCCACCATCGTCAACTTCTTCTCCTCCGGCGCCGTGCTGTTTACCCTGACACTGGCAGATGGCAGCCCGGCGGTCAGCTCCTCCATCGGTCTGGCTGTCATCGTGATGTTCGCCTTCAAATTTGTCGGGGCCAACCTGTTTCGGGTCTACCTCAATATGAGCGAAGGCAAGCAGACCGATAACAACACCCAGCAGACCCTCAACACTCAGGAGCAAGCCAAATGAGCCAGGCCAACATCAAGAAACCCATCGTCACCGATATCTTCGTCGAAGGGGCCAAGAAGGGCTGGGTCATCGCCACCACCTCCACCGTTCCCAACGTACTGATGGCCTTCGTCATCATCAAGGCGCTGCAGATCACCGGCGCGCTGGATGCCATGGGCGCCATTTTCTCCCCCGTCATGGCCATCTTCGGGTTGCCCGGTGAGGCGGCAGCCGTGCTGATCGGCGCCTGGATGTCGATGGGCGGTGCAGTCGGTGTGGTCATCACCCTGTTCGATCAGGGGATCCTCAACGGCACCCACATCGCCATTCTGGCGCCAGCCATCTACCTGATGGGCTCCCAGGTGCAGTACATGGGCCGCATCCTCGGCTGCATCGGTACCGAAGGGCGTTACATCCCCATCATGGTCGCCATCTCGGTACTCAACGCCTTCGGCGCCATGCTGGTGATGAACATCCTTCTCTGACCCGAACCTGATAGTGGAGCAAGCAATGACTTTTTCTCTGGATCAATACCTGACCGAACTGGCCCCGCTGATCAATCTGGATTGCGGATCCCTGCACCAGCCGGGCATTGCGGCAGTGGCCGACCTGATGGCTGCCAAATATGAGGCGATGGGCGGCTGGCAGATCAAGCGGGTCGACTGTGGCGCAGCCGGGGTGGGACTGGAGATCCGCAACCAGCCTGATGCGGCGCAGATCGATGTAATGCTGATCGGCCATATGGATACCGTCTTCCCCCTCGGTACCGCCGCTGCCCGCCCGATGAGCATCGATGGTGAGCGCGCTTACGGCCCCGGTGTCTCCGACATGAAATCCGGCCTGCTCAACATCGTCTATGCCCTGCGTGAACTGCCCCGCGAGGTGCGCGATCGCCTGAGCATCTGCGTCTGCATGAACCCGGATGAGGAGATTGGCTCCCTCCACTCCAGCGACTGGCTGGCAACGGTGGCCAAACAGGCAAAGCAGGTGCTGGTGGCCGAAGCGGCCCGCGCCGATGGCTCGCTGGTCAAGGCGCGCAAAGGGATGGCCCGTTATCGCATCGACTTCACCGGCAAGGCGGCCCACGCGGGCAACGAGCCGCAGAAGGGGCGCAGCGCCATCACCGAGCTGGGTCACTGGATCCTCGCCATCAATGCACTGACCAACTTCGAGAGCGGCACCACCCTCAACATCGGCATCGTCGAGGGGGGCAACGGCGCCAACATAGTGCCGGCCCATGCCAGCGCCGTGGTAGACGTCCGTTTCTGGGACAATCAGGAGTACCACCAGATCGACGATCATCTGCTGACCCTGGCCGAGCGTCCCCATCTGGACGGCGTCACCATCCAGCTGACCCGCGAGGCCCACAAACCGGCCATGGTGCCGTCAGAGGGCACCCAGGCACTGATGCAGCTGGTGGAGGAGTGTGGCGCCGAACTGGGGCTGCCGATCAGCTGGCAAGAGGTGGGTGGCGGCTCCGATGCCAACCTGACCGCAGCCCTCGGCATCCCCACTCTGGATGGTCTGGGCCCTATCGGTGCCGGTTTCCACAGTGACGAGGAGTATCTGGATCTGGCCAGCATAGCCCCGCGCATCGAGCTGCTGGTGAAGGTACTGACCCGTCTGGCGGCCTGACAGCCTCTCACGTAAAAAGGGCCAGCCGGTTTGTACCGGCTGGCCCTCTGTTTATCTGCTCCTCCTGAATGACAGCCCCCCTTCGCTATTACTCCATTGGTGGCAAGAAGCGGCGCATCACCTCATCCGTATGCCCCCCTTCCTGAAATGCCACCAGCGACTGATTGAGGATGTTCACCAGCTGGTGACCGCGGGGGGAGCCCTTGCTCACTAGCAGATAGAATCCCTTGCGGCTGGGCAGGGCGAGATTGAGCAACCCGCTCTCGCTGCGGTAAATGCCAAGGCTGATGCCTGCCACCAGAGGTTCGATTTCGCTTGGCAGAAAGTCGCAGCGATCCCGCTCCAGCATGTCGAGCGCCTGCTGCAACTGTTTGACCCGGCGTGGCTCCTGCGCAAGCCCGTAGGGGGTGTAGTTGTAGCCAATCACCCCGCACACCCGGGAACGATTGACCGTCTGCAGATCCGGCGGTTCGGGGTAGCGGCGCTTGAGATAGAAGAAACCGAGGTGGGTGTAGTAGAGGGGAACGCTGTAGAAGGCAAACTCGGCCCGCTCCGGCTTGTAGCTGGCATCCCAGGTCAGCTCGCACAGACCATTCTGGCGATAATCCGCCAGCTCCTGCTGCACCCGCGCCCAGGGCAGATAGCGGATCTGGTGCGAGAGCCCGCTCTGTTGCAATGCATCGAGCACCAGCGTCGTCGCCGAACCGGTCAGGCGGCTGGTATCGGGCACACCGTCCTTGCGCTCCCAGTAGGTAAAGGGGGCCCACTCGTTGCCCTCCCCCAGACAGATCTTCACTGGCGGCTCTTGCCCCCATAGCGCGGGGGACAAGATGGCCATCGCCAATCCCGCCCACCATGTTGCCACTCGTTTCATCTCCCGCTCCCGGACTGTTGATCCCTCTTGCAGCTTAGCCCAGAAGGGATTTTGCTCACTTTGCAGGGGCGCTTTCATGCCACAACGCCAGCAAATTGGCCGGAATGGCACCATAACGAAGCTGCGGTGTCTGGTGCCAATCAGCCAACTTTTGCAGGGCTTTCGCCAGATCCTGTGCAAGCGTGCGGGTCACTCTCACACCAGCTTCCAGATAGAGGCTCTTGATCTCGAAGATCCCCTGCTGGCGATGGGCCTTGGCATCCATCCTGCCCACCAGCTTGCCACGATGGAGCAAGGGCAACACGAAGTAACCGTATTGGCGCTTGGGGGCCGGGGTATAACACTCGATGCGATAGTCGAAGTTGAACAGATCCTTGGCTCGCTTGCGATCCCACACCAGCGGGTCAAACGGCGACAAGGCGGTGGTATGGGTTGCCTTGAGGGTGCCCGCCTGTGCCCTTGCCAGCTCATCGGCCAGCGAGGCGTGCACAAAGGCGCCGTGCTGCCCCCCCTCCACTCGTACCGGCAACAGTTCACCCTCGTCCGCCAGTTGATGGAGCAAGGCGTCATATTTGCCGCGCCGCAGCCGGTAGTAGTCCGCAACCCAGCCAGTTTTGACCAGCCCCAGCGCCCGGCAGCTGGCGCGCACCATATCCCGCTGCGCCTGCTCAACGCTCGGCAGATCCCGCTCGTCACGCCACTCGGGGATGACCCGTTCGGCCAGGTCATAGACACGCTGAAAGTTGCGTCGCTCCCGCACCATCAGCTGACCGGTGGTAAACAATACCTCCAGATGGCGCTTCTCCGGCTTCCAGTCCCACCAGCCATTCCCCTTGCCGGTTGTGCGCTCAAAGTCGGCCGCCCGCACCGGACCATGCTGACGAATGCGCTCGATAAGCCGGTCGATCTCCTGCTGATGGGTGGTGAGCCAGTTGGCCGAAAACTTCCAGCCCATGGCGACGGGGTCGAGCATCCGGTGGCGCAACAGCCGATAATCCTCGCGGGGCACAAAGCAGGCCTCGTGGGCCCAATATTCGAAGATCTCGCCGTCGGCCAACAGCTGCTCCAACCAACGCGGTTCATACTGGCCAAGCCGGCTGAACAGCACCAGATAGGGGCTACGGGCCACCACCGAAATAGTATCGATCTGCAGCAGCGCCATGCGGCGAATGGTGGCCAGCAGATCGGCCGGAGTCGCCTTGCTGCGACGGGGGGCGAGCAGCCCTTGCGCCGCCAGTTGCAGATGACGGGCATCTTGCAGTGACAAATGGGTAATCGACATCAACAACCGCTCCCTGGTATCTGACCATCGCGCGCCCGGCGGATGGCCAACAAAACCGTGGGAGACACCACGCTGGCATGCCTCCCCACCCTTTTTTTGCCTGCGCCGCTATGAGTGGGCCGGGGGCAAGACCAGCTGATTGACCACCAGCATGATCTCTTGATAAGTGGCCTCTACCGTCTCGGGGGTCGGCTCCAGAATAAGGTCATCGGCATAGCCGTTGATGAGCGAGGTGATCTGACGCGCCAGTCGCCGGGCATCGCCCGCCACAAACTCGCCGCTGTCGATCCCCTTTTGCAGGATCTGCTCCAGCACCTCGCGCCACGCCAGAATGATTTTGCGGTAGCTCTCGGCAAATACCGGGTCGCGCAGTGACTCGTTCCAGGCATCCAGATAGATGGCCCAGGAGGCATCCTGACTGGTCGGCAGGTTGTCCCGCACAAAGAGCGGCAACGCTTCGCGGGCCGGCAGCGGCAACAGCCACTCCCGCTGCTCGGCGATCTCCTGACTGGTGAAGCGCTCCACGGCGCAGAGGCAGAGCTCCTTCCAATCCTTGAAGTAGTGGTAGACGTGGCTGCGCGCCAGACCGGTGCGCTCGGCAATATCACGGGTTGACGATGCCGCCATCCCCTTCTCTCGAAACAGGGCCAGTACGGCCTCGATGATCATCTCTTTGCGCTGTTCTGCTGATGGGCGTGCCATCTGACCTCCTGCAATATCAATCGATCTGCTTGACTTTGAGCAGTCGCTCAAACAAACTTTGAGCACTCGCTCAAACTTAGCGTTTCCGACATCTTAGGAGATAACCCATGACAACACCAACCACTTCGGCAGCCAGTTGCGACGAGCAGGCCACGCCGTTGCCACACTCGGCCGGTCGTTCGCTGGGGGCGATTGCGCGGGCCAATCCCCTCAAGCTAGCGGGCACCTTCTCGCTGGTGGCCCTCGAAAACATCCTGCTGGTGGTCTATCCCCTATTCGCCGGCTTTGCCATCGACGCCATCGTCAAGGGCCAGTGGCTGCAGGCCTCGAGCTACGCCCTGATCGTGCTGCTGTTCTGGCTCATCGGCGCCCTGCGCCGGGCGGTCGATACCCGCACCTTTACCCATATCTATGCGGCACTGGCGGTGCCGGTGATCCTGACCCAGCGCCAGCAGCAGGAGGGGCAATCCACCATAGTGGCGAGGGTCACCCTGGCGCGGGAGTTTGTCGACTTCTTCGAGAAACATATCCCGATCCTGGCCACCAGCCTGATCTCCATCGTCGGGGCGGCCGTGATGCTGATGGTGATCGAGTTCTGGGTCGGCATCGCTTGCATGGGGGTATTGCTGCTGTTCGGCCTGCTGCTGCCCGGCTTTTCGCGCAAGAACCAGCTGCTGCACGAGCGGCTCAACGATCGGCTGGAACACGAGGTCAAACTGGTCACCCATGCCCAATCAGCCAGCCTCGCCCGCCACTACCGCGCGCTGGCCTGGATCCGCATCCGGATTTCGGATCGGGAGGCACTCGCCTTTCTGGCGGTCGGCATCAGCGCCTCCCTGCTGTTCCTGCTGGCCATCACCATGCTGATGGCCCAGCCCCAGGTCTCGGCAGGCCATGTCTATGCTGTGATGACCTACCTCTGGAACTTTGTCACCAGCCTGGATGAGGGGCCCGGCCTTGCCGATCAGCTGGCCCGGCTGAGAGACATAGGTCGCCGGGTCAACACAGCCCAACCCGATGAACTGATTTGATATTTTGTATCTGCAACCGGAGTAGAAGATGAATCCGACCACCCTTTGCCAACGAGCGTTGACCATGTGCATCAGCTGTTTCTTCCTCGCCGCCTGCGGCCCCAAGATGAGCGACTTTGAGCCCAACACCAGCTACTGGTTCAAGGAGCAACCGGCAGAGGAGAGTGCCCCGCTGGCGCAAGACCTGAAGGTCGATATCGCCATCATAGGTGGCGGCTACAGCGGCCTCTCCAGCGCCTGGCATCTGGCCAAGGCCAATCCGTCGCTCAAGATCGCCATCTTCGAGGCCAAGCAGGTGGGCAGCGGCGCCTCGGGCCGCAACGGCGGCATGGTGTTGCCGGGCTCCGAGGTGATGGATCTCTACGAGGAGGGGGAAGCGAGCAAGCGCCACTACGATCTCACCGTCGCCAGCATGCGCAAGCTGCAGGCGCTGGTCGCCTCAACCGGCGTCGAGGCCGACCTCAAGCTCGATGGCTATGTAGAGGCAATCCTCGATGAGGAGGATATCGCCGAGTACCGCGACTATGTGAAAACCGCCAATCGCCTCGGCATCCCGCTCCAGTACTGGAACGCCGATACCACAGAGGAAAAACTCGGCACCGATCGCTACGTGGGGGCGGTCTACGACCCCAATGGCGGCCAAGTACACGCCATGAAACTGGTCAATGCCCTGCGCAAGGTGGTGGAGCAGGCGGGCGTCACCATCTACGAGCAGAGCCCGGTAATGGGGATCAAGGAGGGCAAGCAGATCGAGCTCAATGTGGCCGACAAGTACAAGGTGAGCGCCGACAGCATAGTGCTGGCAACCAACGGCTATACCTCAAAACTTGGCTACTTCAGCGGACGGGTCTTTCCGGTGCACGCCCAGAGCGCCGTCACCGAGCCGCTTACCAAAAAACAGCTGGCCGCCATCCAGTGGCAGAGTCGGGTGCCCTACTACGACACCCGCAACATCCTGTTCCATCTGGTATTGACCCCGGATAACCGCATCGTCATCGGTGGCGGCAATGCCGAGTACGTCTTCAACGACGGCCTCAACTACAAAGGCGATCTCAACCGGGTCAGCGAGATGATGATGACCGAGCTGGTGACCCTCTATCCGGCCCTCAAGGGGATCAAGTTTGAACAGGTGTGGGACGGGGTTCTTGGCATGACAGGTGACAACACCGAAGCGGTGGGGGTGATGGGGGATCACAAGAACATCTACTACGCCCTCGGCTACAACGGCCACGGCATCAACCTCTCCTTCCTGTTTGGCGACATCGTGGCCAGCCTCTACCAAGGCAAGGAGCACCCCTGGTTCAACCATGCCGAGCAGAGTCTGCCGATGTGGCTGCCGCCGGAGCCGTTCAAGTCAATCGGCGTCAAATCTGCCCTGATGTACTACCAGTGGCAGGACAAGGGCTACAAGGAGTAACCGAGAGCCGAGCAAGAAACAGCCGAGTAACAGACGAAGGCACTCCTCAGGGCGTGCCTTTCTGCAATACCGCCACATCGGCATGGGGGAAGCTGAGCTCGGCCTGCCAGCGGGCGGCCAGCACCTGAAACGATGCCTCGGCAAAGAAGACAATGTGGGTCGGGTCGTGGCGATAGCGCCAGTTTTTAAACCGCTCGTCACTGAGCACCCGCTGGGTCTGCAGCACCAGCAGGCCACCGGGCTTGAGGCAATCCCACAACTGCGCCAGCACCGTGCGCGGCTCGGCGATATGCTCTATCACCTCGGTACTGGTGATGAAGTCATACTGACGCGTCAGCAACTCGGGAAAGTCGGCATAGAACTTGTCATATCCAACCATGTCGTAACCCGCCTCACGCCCCATCGCCACCAGCGCAGGGCCGGGACCGCAGCCAAAATCGAGACCACTGGCAGGTAGCGGCACTCGCGCTAGTACCTCACCAAATGCCCGCATCAGAAAAGTGCGATAACGGGGATCATCCACCCGATTGTCGTGACCGTCATAGACCGCCTTCTCCGCCGCCTCATCCAGATGATCGGCCTCATCCAGCCAAACCAGCTCGCACGCGAGGCAGCGATGATAGCGCTTGCCCGCCACCGGCAGGGGATAACTGCGATGGCTGGCACACAGGGGACAGCTGACGGTGGATGACATGGCGGTTCCTCTTTGGTGCTTCCTGTTGGATAACAGCGGCGCAGATTGCCTGCCCGCTGCCTCGCTGACAACTTTTTTTGCTCCTTAAGGGTTTCTTAAGTTTGCCCTTTTACTCTCAAACCATCGCAAGAGAAGGAGTCACCCATGACCACCGAGATCCAGGCCCCCTACCGATTGCTGCTAGCCAAGTCCCCGCAGCAGGTCATGGCGCTGCAAACCTATATCCAGGCCGCCTACACCCTCGAGTTCAACGCCCGCATCCCCCATTTCCTCCCCTGTCTGCTGGGGCTCTATCGGGCGGACGGGACGCTGGTCGGTGCCTGTGGTCTCAATCATGCCAGTGAGGGGCCTCTCTATCTGGAGCAGTATCTGGAGCAACCCATCGAGGCCGCCATCAACACCCGCCTCGGGGTCTATCCGGCACGCAACCGCATTATCGAAGTGGGCAATCTGGCCTGCAGCGAACCGGGCAATGCCCGCCTGATGTTTGCGGCGCTGTGTCGTCTGCTGTGTGAAAACGCCCTCGACTACGTGGTCTTTACCGGCACGGCCAAGCTGCGCAACAGCTTTGCCCGCCTGCAACTCAACCCGGTGGAGCTGGCCCCCGCACAGGCCCATCAGGTGGGAGCCGACGCCGATGCCTGGGGTGAGTACTACCGTTGCCAACCCAAGGTGATGGTGGGTGACATCAATCAGGGGCGCGAGGTGCTGGCCCAGAGCAGCCTGCTGCTCAATCTGCTGGCCCCCATGCCAGTGCTTTTTACCGATGCAACCCTGACCAGTGAGAAAAGGTGCGCCCAATGAGCCTGTTCGACGCCATCGCCAAACATGCCCACGAGGATCCGCAATCCCCAGCGCTGCTGAGCAGCCAGCAGCGCCTCGATTACCAGACCCTGTGGCAACAGATCCAGCGTCTGGCCAGTCAGCTGCAACAGCTCGACATCAGCCGTCTGGCGCTGCAACTGGACAACGGCCTGCCCTGGGCGCTGCTGGATCTCGCCTGCACCCGCGCCGGTATCGTGGTCATTCCGGTGCCCCACTTCTTCAGTCAGGCCCAGCAGGCCTGGTTGCTGGAGAGCAGCGGTGCCGATGCGCTGGTGGGCCCATATCATCAGGGGTGGCATGCCGCCGAGCCGCTCTCGCTGATCACCGGCGAGCTGCCGCTCTGGCGCCATACCCCGGCCAATCGACCGGCGCTGCCCAAGGGCACCGCCAAGATCACCTACACCTCCGGCACCACGGGCCAGCCCAAGGGTGTCTGCCTGTCACTGACCCAGATGATGGCGGTGAGCCATGCGCTGGCCGAGCGAGTCGCGTCAGCCAAGGTGGAAAAACACCTGACCCTGCTGCCGCTGGCGACCCTGCTTGAGAACATCACCGGCCTTTATGTGCCGCTGCTGACCGGCGCCTGCAGCCGCATTCCGTCCCTCGGTGAGCTCGGCTTCACCGGCTCCAGTTCGCTCAATCCAGCCATGCTGGGGGAGGCGCTGCTACGCTGGTCGACCCACAGTCTGGTGCTGGTGCCCGAACTGCTGCGCCTGCTGCTGGCGCTCTGCACCAGCACCCCGACGCTGGCCCAGCAGCTCAAGAGCCTGCGCTTTATTGCCGTCGGTGGCGGCAAGGTGGCCCCCGACCTGATCAAACATGCCCGCCAGCTCGGACTGCCGGTATATGAAGGTTATGGCCTCTCGGAGTGTGGCTCCGTGGTGGCGCTCAACAGCCCGGATGCTGACAAGCTCGGCAGCGTCGGCCGCCCCCTGCCCCACAGTCAGGTCACCATCGCCAGCGACGGCGAAATTATGGTGAGCGGCAGTGCCATGCTGGGCTATCTCGGCAGCAACGAACCAACTCCCAAACAGATCGCCACCGGCGAACCTTCTGCCATGCAGATCGCCACAGGCGATTTGGGTCATCTTGATGATGAGGGCTACCTCCATATCACCGGGCGCAAGAAGAATGTCCAGATCACCGCCTTTGGCCGCAACTTCTCGCCAGAGTGGGTGGAAGCCGAGGCCCAGCTCTGCCCCGCCATCGCCCGCATCGTGGTCTTTGGCGATGGTCAACCCGCCAACGTGGCGCTGATCCAGCCCCTGCCGGGCAAAGAGGCGGATCTGCCCCGCCAGATCGCAGGCCTGAACCAGCGGCTGCCCGATTATGCCCGGCTGCACCACTGGTTGCCGGTGGCGCTGGATCAACATCCCGGCCTGCTGACCGCCAACGGGCGCCCCCGTCGCAACGAGATTTACCAACACTTTTCCCGGCAAATCAGCCAATGCCTTACAGGAGAATCGTCATGAGCTTCTACCAGACTCTGCAACAAGCTACAGCCAGTGAGCGCGAGCATCTGTTCAACGCCCCCATTATCGAAGCCTGCCGCCGTGGCGATATCAGCCGTGACACCTATCTCGCCTTTCTGGCGCAGGCCTACTACCACGTGCGCCACACAGTTCCGCTGCTGATGGCAACCGGCGGCAAGCTGGGTCAGGAGTACGAGTGGGTGCGCGGCGCCATTGCCGAGTACATCGACGAGGAATATGGCCATCAGGAGTGGATCTTAAGCGATATCCGCGCCTGTGGCGGCGATGCCGAGGCGGTGCGCCACGGCCAGCCCGGGCTGCCCATCGAGCTGATGGTCGCCTTCCTCTATGACCAGATCCAGCGCGGCAACCCCATGGGCTTCTTCGGCATGGTGCAGGTACTGGAAGGCACCAGCGTCGCCATCGCCCTCACCGTCGCCGACCAGCTGAAAAAGGGTCTCGGCCTGCCACCCCAGGCGATGAGCTACCTGAGCTCCCACGGCGCCCTGGATCAGGAGCACCTCAAATTCTTTGAATCCCTGATGGATCGGGTCGAGAGCCCGGCAGATCAGGCCGCCATCATCCACGGGGCCAAGGTGGTCTACCGCCTCTATGGCGAGATGCTCTACAACCTCACCGCCACACCGTAAGTCGGCAGCAGACAGCAAAAAGGGAATCCATACCATGAACCTTGAAGGGAAACTCGTGCTGCTCACCGGCGCCAGCGGTGGCATAGGTGAGGAGCTGGCACAGGAGCTGGCCGCCCAGGGGGCCCGCCTGCTGCTGCACGGACGTCGCGGCCCGGCACTGGAGCGGCTGTGCAAGTCACTGCCTCATCCCGAGCGCCATCAGGTGGTGCTCGCCGACCTCGGCTCTGCACAGGAGCGGGCCAAGCTGTTGCAACACCCGGCGCTGGAGCATGGGATCGACATCCTGATCAACAACGCTGGCTGCAACCAGTTTGCCTGGCTGGAAGATCAGAGCTTCGAGCAGGTGGAGCGCCAACTGCTGCTCAATATCGAGGCGCCCATCCAGCTCACCCGTGCCCTGCTGCCAACCATGCGCAAGCCGGGGATCATCATGAACATGGGCTCGAGCCTGGGCAGCATCGGCTACCCCGGTTACAGCGTCTACTGCGCCAGCAAATTTGCCCTGCGCGGCTTTAGCGAAGCGCTGGGACGGGAGCTGGAGGGGAGCGGCATCAAGGTGCTGCACTTTGCCCCCCGCGCCACCCGCACCAAGCTCAACTCCGAGGCTGCCTACGAGATGAATGCAGCGCTAGGCACCCAGACCGACAGCCCGCAGGAGGTGGCCGAAGAGGCGGTCATCGCCCTGTGCAACGAAACCCGCCGCAGCTGGCTCGGCTGGCCGGAAAAACTGTTCGTGCGGCTCAATGCCATGCTGCCCGGCATTGTCGACAAGGCGCTGGCCAGACAGCTGCCGATCATCAAACGTTATGCCCGTCATCTTCAGCCAGGGACGGCTGATGCTGGCGCCAACAGCGCGCCACAACCAGACTTGTCCCGCCCGATCCCGACCAAGAAGGAGCATTAATATGAACTTTTTCCGTCAATCAGTGACCTCTTGTGCCATCGCCATCCTGCTGGGATCCACCTCAGTCATGGCCGCGGGTGATGCCCTCGTCCCCATCCAGCAACAGTGGGCCGTCTGCCAGTATCAACAGAGCGGCAAGGCGAAAGAGAGCTGCCTCGAAACCCTGAGCACCCAGGCCGAAGCGGCCAGCGCCAAGGAGCCTTTTCGCGCCGATCTGCTGATCTGGTCGGCCATCGTCAAGAGCACCTGGGCGGGGGCCAAAGGGGGGCTGGGGGCACTGGGTCTGGTGAAAGAGGCCAAAGCCAAGCTGGAGCTGGCGCTCAAGCAGGATCCCAAGGCGCTGGACGGCTCTGCCTACACCAGTCTGGGCTCCCTCTACTATCAGGTGCCCGGCTGGCCGGTCGGCTTTGGCGATGACGAAAAGGCAGAGCAGCTGCTCAAGCAGGCGCTGGCCATCAATCCGGATGGCATCGACCCCAACTTCTTCTATGGCGACTTCCTGCTGGATCAGGGTCGCAAGGCCGAGGCCAAAACCTATCTCGACAAGGCGCTGGCCGCCCCGGCTCGCCCGGGCCGCGAAGTGGCCGACGAAGGGCGCAGAATGGAGATCCGCGATCGGCTGGCCAAGCTATAAAATCCTGATGGATCAAAGAACTATTTAAACTCTGCCCACCAGCTTGCATACTGGTGGGCAGGGTTGTTTATGCCACGGCACGCCCTGGCGCTGAGCCAGATCGCCACACCCAACAAACAGGGAGAAAAGAATGCGGATCCTGCTGGTGGAAGATGATGTGATGCTGGGGGATGGTATGCAGGATGCACTGCGCCATAGCGGCTACACGGTGGACTGGCTGCAACAGGGGTTGCCCGCTCTGGCAGCCCTCAAGAGCGACGAGTTCGCCGCCCTGATCCTCGATCTCAACCTGCCCGACATCGATGGCCTCAGCCTGCTGCGCAAGTTGCGGCGTGAAGGCCACCAGTTGCCGGTGCTGATCCTCACCGCCCGCGATGCGCTGGACGATCGGGTGGTCGGCCTTGATGCCGGCTCCGACGACTACATGGTCAAGCCCTTCGCCCTGCAGGAGCTCAACGCCCGCCTGCGCGCCCTGGTTCGTCGCAGCAAGGGGCAGGCTCAGGCGGTACTGGAGTATGGCGACATCCTCATCTATCCCGAATCCCAGCAGGTCACCTATCAGGGGGAAGCGGTCAAACTCACCCCCCATGAATACAAGTTGCTGCAGGAGCTGATCAGCCAGAGCGGCCGGGTGCTGAGCAAGGATCAGCTGCAACAGAGCCTCTACGGCTGGGATGAAGGGGCCGAGAGCAACGCGGTAGAGGTGCATATCCACCATCTGCGCAAGAAGTTCTACAGCGACCTCATCCGCAATATTCGCGGGGTCGGCTACATCATTCCCCAGCTCGAACAGCCAAGCCGGACACCCGCACGATGAAACGTCCCCGCTCCATTCGCCGCTTTCTGCTCACCGGTATCCTGACGCTGGTGAGCCTGAGTCTTACCATCAGCGCCTTTATCGGCTACATGGAGGCGAGCCACGAAATGGAGGAGCTGTTTGATGCCCGCCTCGCCCAGTCGGCCCGCATCACCAATCAGCTGCTTGCTCGCTACATGGCCCAGCAGGGGCAACTGCCCGCCAACGGCACCGTCTATCAGGAGTGGGAGGCGCAAAATCCCGATGAGTGGCAAAAAGACCCCAGTCTCAACCTGACCGGCGAGGATCGGGAGATCACCCCCTACGGCCACGAGTTCGAACGCAATCTCTACTTCCAGCTGCTCGATGAAAAGGGCGGCTTGCTGCTGCGCGCCCCCAGCGCCCCGGATCAGCCGCTGGTCACCCTGGCCATCGGCTTCGACACGGTCGAAAAAGATAATCACCAGTGGCGCACCTTCACTCTCTACAACCAGCAGGAGCAGACCTGGCTGGTGGTGGCCGAGCGGGACGACGAGCGCAGCGAACTGGCCAGCAAGATGGCCACCCTCACCATGCTGCCGCTGCTGATCACCCTGCCCTTCCTGCTGGCCCTGCTCTGGTGGCTCATCACCCGCGGGCTGGCCCCCCTGCGTCAGCTGGCCCAGGCCATCAGTGAACGTCACCCCGCCAACCTGAGCCCGCTCAGCCTCAAGATAAGCGCTCAGGAGCTGACCCCCCTCACCAACGAGATCAACCGGCTGATGCAGGCGCTGGCGGAGACCATAGAGCGGGAGAAACAGTTTACCAACGAGGCGGCCCACGAGCTGCGCACCCCGCTGGCGGTGCTGCGGATCCACAGTGAAAATGCCCTGGCTGCCGAAGATGAAGTGAGCCGCCAGCAATCCCTGCACAAGATGCTGCAGGCCCTCGACCGCAGCGATCGGCTGATCCGCCAACTGCTGACCCAGGCTCGTATCGACAACCAACAGGGGCTGGTATTGACCGAGCTGGAGGTGGGCCACCTGCTGCAAGGCACCCTGGCGACCCTGGCCCCCATCGCGCTCAAGAAGGATCAGCAGCTGTCGCTGGAGTGTGAAGTGCCGCAGCTGGTGATGGGGCAGGCCACCCTGCTCGAACTGCTGTTTAGCAACCTGATCGACAATGCGCTGCGCTACACCCAGCCGGAGGGCGAGATCAGGGTGCGGGTTCAGCGAGAGGGCAATCGGGTGAGGGTGGATGTGAGCGACAATGGCCCCGGCATTCCCGCCAGCGCCTTGCCCCGGTTGTATGAACGCTTCTTTCGGGTCAATCCCCAGCAGGGGGATGGCGTGGGTCTCGGCATGGCCATCGTCTCACGCATCGCCCAGTTGCACGGCGCCGACCTCGATGTCCACAACCGGCCGAAAGGGGGGCTGGAGGTGAGCGTGCTGCTCCCGCTGCCGCCGGCAAGATAAGCGATAAGTAAAGAGCCCGCGATGCGGGCTCTTTACTTTCAATGACAATCTGGCTGCACGGTAAAGGTTCGACTGGAGTCCACCGGGCCCAGCTCCGCCAGCAGACGTCGGCCCAGCAGCACCGGATAGATCATCTTGCTGCGATCCCGCAGGGTGAACCACTCCTCATACACCTTGTCCCCCAGACAGATGGACATGGTCACCGTTGGCCGCTGCTCCATGCCGCCCGCCCCACGCACCGTCACGCTGCGTTCGACCCGCCGTTCGAACTGCTGCTTGACCAGTTTGCCGCTGTCGGCATCGGTCACCACCAACATGAAGCGCACCCAGGGCTTGCCATCCCGTTTGAATCTGGTGATAGAGCGTGCATCGAGGGAAGAGGTGAGCGCCCCGGTGTCGAGTTTCATCTTCACCGCCACGCCGGTGGGCAAAATAAGTCCCTTCTCGATCCAGCCATAGCTGGTCGGGGTCTCTGCCAGCGCACTGCCACACAGTGCCAGCATCAGGGTGATCCCCACCATCATCTTGCCCATTTTACTGCCCTGCCTTGTCAATCCTGCGCCCAGATCTACCACAGTCCCATTGTGGGTCAATCCGATTTATTTCAGCTACTTGGATAATATCTGGCGGGTCAGGAGAGAGACGACAAAGAGTGGCCGAATGGCGGCCCAAGCGGGCGGGAATATCGCAGGAGAGCAAGGCACCGAACGGTGCTGGATGAAACTGGTGGTTAACCTCAGGTTGTGACGCCAAAGGCTACCACAACAATGAGCGAATTATCAGTCTTGTTCTGAAGGGATTTTTGCCTACACTGTTGTAAACCGGAGGGCCTGAAAACCACCGGTTTTTTTGCGCCTGCCGAAAATTTGCCACTGCAAAAGTGACTTTCAACAAGGCTCAATAAGGAATTTGTAATGCGTATCGAAGAAGACTTGAAGCTCGGTTTCAAGGATGTCCTGTTCCGCCCCAAGCGCTCTACTCTCAAGAGCCGTTCCCAAGTAAGCCTGACCCGTCAGTTCACCTTCAAACACACTCAGACCCAATGGCAAGGCGTACCCGTTATCGCCGCCAACATGGATACCGTCGGCAGCTTTGCCATGGCACGCACGCTGGCCGGTTTCGAGATGATGACCGCGGTACACAAGCACTACAGCCTTGAGCAGTGGCAAGCTTTCGTCAACGAGACCGACCCGGCGCTGCTGGGCCATGTGATGGTCTCCACCGGCACCTCGGCTGAAGATTTCGCCAAGACCCGCCAGATCCTCGCCATGTCCGAAGCGCTGCGCTTCATCTGTGTCGACGTGGCCAACGGCTACTCCGAACACTTCGTCGAGTTCGTGCGCAAAATTCGTGAAGCCTGCCCCAACCACGTCATTCTGGCGGGCAACGTGGTGACTGGCGAGATGGTCGAAGAGCTGATCCTCTCCGGCGCCGACATCGTCAAAGTCGGCATCGGCCCGGGCTCGGTCTGCACCACTCGAGTCAAGACCGGCGTCGGCTATCCGCAGCTATCCGCCATCATCGAGTGTGCCGATGCGGCCCACGGCCTCGGCGGCCAGATCGTCGGTGACGGCGGCTGCACCTGCCCGGGCGACGTCGCCAAAGCCTTCGGCGGCGGCGCCGACTTCGTGATGCTGGGCGGCATGCTGGCAGCCCACGAGGAGTGCGGTGGCGAGATCGTCGATGTAGACGGTGAGCCTTTCATGAAGTTCTACGGCATGAGCTCCTCCAGCGCCATGGACAAGCACGCTGGCGGCGTCGCCGAATACCGCGCCTCCGAGGGTAAAACCGTGCTGCTGCCCTACCGCGGCCCGGTCGAGAACGCCGTGCGCGACATTCTGGGCGGCGTTCGCTCCACCTGTACCTACGTGGGTGCCAGCCAGCTGAAAGAGCTCACCAAGCGCACCACCTTTATCCGGGTACGCGAGCAAGAGAACAACGTCTACGGCAAGGAGTAACCTGCCACAGACCGCCGTCACGCGCTGACGGTTAGAAGCCAGTCAACCGGTGTGCTACCCTGCGCACCGGTTTTTTTGCATCTGGGATCCCGAGCCATGACCACTCACCTGCCCCCGTTTGACTGGGATATCTTCTGCTGCGTCGTCGACAACTTCGGCGACATCGGTGTCACCTGGCGACTTGCCCGCCAGCTAAAGCGGGAGGGGAATATAGCGGCACATGGCGATGAGGTTCAGGTGCGGCTTTGGGTGGACGATCTGGCAAGTTTCGCCCGCATCTGCCCCGGGCTCGACCCGGCGCAGGATGGTCAGTGGGTCGATGGGATCTATATCCAGCACTGGCATGATACCCTGCCGACCGACATGACCCCGGCCAGGGTAGTGATCGAGGCCTTTGCCTGCGAGCTGCCCGCCCCCTTCATTGAACGAATGGCCGAACTGATGGCGAGCCAACCCAAGCCCCCCTGCTGGATCAATCTGGAGTACCTCTCGGCGGAGAGCTGGGTCGAGGATTGCCACGGCCTCGCCTCGCCCCAGCGGGTTGGCAACCAGAGCCTCAACAAATACTTCTTCTTCCCGGGTTTTACCGCTAAAACCGGCGGCCTTTTATGCGAGCACGACCTCATCGCCGAACGGGAGCAGTGGCAGCAAGATGATGCGGGACTGGCAGCCTACTGGGCCAGCCTCGGTTTGCCGCCCAGACAAGAGCACGAGCTGCGGGTCAGCCTCTTTACCTACGAGAGCGAGGCGCTGAACAGTCTGGTCGAGAGCTGGTGCCAGAGCGCCACGCCCGTCACCCTGCTGCTGCCGCTGGGCCGCTCGCTGCAGGATGTGCTGCGCGGCGCAGGCCTTGAAGGGGCCATCACCACCGCCAAGGCGGGGGATCTGCTCCACTCTGGCAACCTCACCATCAAGCTGCTGCCGATGACCGATCAGGCCGGTTACGATCGGCTACTGTGGAGCTGCGATCTCAATCTGGTACGCGGGGAGGACTCCTTCGTGCGGGCCCAGTGGGCAGCCCGTCCTTTCCTCTGGCACATCTACCAGCAGGAAGAGGATGCTCATCTGGTCAAGCTGGAGCAGTTCCTTGACCACTACTTATCTGACTTGTCAGATCTGGCCGATCTGCCCGCCGAGTGCGCCCAATGGCTGCGCCGGTTCAATCTGGCCCTCAATCGTGGCGAAGATTGCCGCGAACTTTGGGCCCAATGGCCCCGATATAGCGCTATTTGGCAGCAACATGGGCGAAGCTGGTCACAGAAGTTGCTCCGGGACGGGGATCTCGTCACGCGGTTGGTGAAATTTCTGGAAAGCCGTATATAATCTGGCAGTTTTTATCCGTCCGTTTCACGAACAGGAATTTTTTACATGAAAACCGCACAGGAAATCCGCGCTGGTAACGTAGTCATGATCGGCACCGAGCCGATGGTGGTTCAGAAGGCTGAATTCAACAAATCCGGCCGTAACTCCGCCGTGGTCAAAATGAAGCTGAAGGGCCTGCTGAACGGCAGCGCTACCGAGACCGTCTTCAAGGCCGACGACAAGCTGGACGTTGTTCAGCTGGAACGTAAAGAGTGCACCTACTCCTACTTCTCTGACCCCCTGTATGTCTTTATGGACACCGAGTACAACCAGTACGACGTAGAGAAAGACAACCTGGGTGACGTGCTGAACTACCTGGTAGACGGCATGGAAGATCTGTGTGAAGTGACTTTCTACAACGAGAAAGCCATCTCCGTAGAACTGCCGACCACCATCGTGCGCGAAGTTGAGTACACCGAGCCGGCTGCCCGTGGCGACACCTCCGGTAAAGTGACCAAGCCTGCCCGTCTGAAAGGCACTACCTACGAGCTGGCTGTTGCCGCTTTCGTAGAGATCGGTGACAAGATCGAAATCGATACCCGCACCGGTGAATTCAAGCGTCGCGTCAACTAATTGACCGCTTTGAATTGATTGCAAAAAAGCGAGCCTCCGGCTCGCTTTTTTATTGTCTCCGAGTTGCCATCACATCGCCCGCCTTCAGAAAATCCCGCCGCCGCCGCTAACCCAGATAACTGGGGGAGCACACTATGGCCAGATTATCCTTATCACTGCTGTTATTGACCTTGCTGGCTGGCCATGGGGCAGAGGCGAGCGAGGTTGCCCCCCCCGTTGCCGAACCTATGCCCCTCGACCATTGGCAAGCGAGCGACTGGAAAGGGCTACCCGATGCCACCCAGATCGACAAGCAGACGGTGCTGTTCGCCAAACACGACAGTGAAAACTATCTGGGGCTCGCCATTTTACTGCCCGACTGGCAGCGCAGCGGCCAGCTCTGGCAACTGACTCGCGCCCTCGGTCGACTGGGCTTTGATACCCTGCTGCTGCTGCCCTCCCCCCAGCAGACCGAACTGGACCCAGCCGCCGAGAAAAAAGCGAAAAACAGCGATGCATTTCGCAAGCAGTTTGCCGAGCGGATCAACAAGCTGGCCGATGCCAAGCTGCAGGAGGGGGGCTTCAAGCTGATCCTGGCGCAAGGTACCGGCGCCGCCTGGACCACCAACCTCATCGCCAGCGAACAGTTGCCTGCCCCCGATGCACTGGTGCTGCTCGATGGCTTCTTCCCCAATCAGCAGAGCAACCAGACCCTGGCCAAACAGGTGGCTCAGGCGGCCATCCCCACCCTGGACCTCTATCAGGAGGATGGCGGTCGCTGGCCCCTGCTGGCCGCCGAGGCCCGCAAAAGCGAGAGCCGGCGCAGCAACAAGCTCAACTATCGCCCCTACGCCCTGATGGAGCTGGAGGAGACCCCCACCCGCATTCAGGGCTGGCTCAACCATCTGGGCTGGCTCTAAACCGGCCGCTAGCGTGGCGCAATAAAGCGCGCAAGCTCACATCTGCCGGATAAAGCCCAGCCCTACCACGGCGACAATCTGGCCCTGACCGCATCCTCTTTGGCATCATGGCCTCTCGAACCTGAACAATGGCAGGAAGGCCCATGCAGCAGATTGTGTTTCTCGACAGCGATACCCTGGATGCGGGCATCACCCTGCATCATCCCGACTTTCCCCACCACTGGCAGAGTTATCCCAGCACGGCACCGGAACAGGTGGTCGAACGGCTGAAAGATGCCAGCATCGCCATCATCAACAAGGTGCGCATCGGTGCCGCCGAACTGGCCCAGCTGCCGGAGCTCAAACTCATTGCGCTCGCCGCCACCGGCAGCGACAACGTGGATCTGGAGGCGTGCCGCGCTGCCAACGTCGGGGTATGCAACATCCGCAACTACTCGGGCCCCTCGGTGCCGGAGCACGCCATGGCGCTGATGCTGGCCCTGTCGCGCAACCTCTTCTGCTGGCGCCAGTCGCTGCTGGAGGGGCGCTGGCAACAGAGCGGCCAGTTCTGCTTCTTCGATCACAACATCATGGATCTGCACGGCAAGCAGCTTGGCATCATCGGCAAAGGAACGCTCGGTCAGGCCCTCGGCGAACGGGCCAAGGGGATGGGGATGACGGTGCGTTACGCCCAGAGCCAGGTCGGCGCCAGCCACGACGAGGATCGCCTGCCGCTCGACGAGCTGCTGCAAAGCTCGGATGTGATCAGCCTGCACTGCCCGCTCACCCCCTACACCCGCAACCTGATTGGCGAGCGGGAGCTGGGCTTGATGAAACCGGGCGCCCTGCTGATCAACGTCGGCCGCGGCGGTCTGGTGGATGAAGAGTCGCTGCTGCGGGCGCTGGCCAACGGCCGCCTCGGCGGCGCCGGTTTCGATGTGGCGAGCGTCGAACCCCCGCCCCCCGACCATCCCCTGATGAAGGCACTGCAATACCCTCACTTCATCCTCACCCCCCATGTGGCCTGGGCCAGCGAGGAGTCGATGCAGCGGCTGGCCGACCAGCTTATCGACAACATCAACGCCTTTGCCGCCGGTCGCCGCCAGCACCGGCTGGTGTAACCGCACGAGCGAGTCACCGCAAAATCGAGTGACCACACCATGCAAAACGGGACCAACAGGCCCCGTTTTGCATCTTCCGCACTCACTGCGCGCACATCAATCGTCGTCATGCCATCTGTGCTTCTTATGCTTTTTGTACTTCTTGTGGTGCTTGTGATGGTGATGATCATCGTCATCATCGTAATAGCGATCCTGGCTCTTGTGGCCATCGCCGGTCTTGGCACCGATGGCCGAACCACTCGCCCCGCCGACCCCGGCGCCGATCAGCTGCCCGGTATCGCCACCAACACTCTTGCCGATGGCGGCACCGCCCAGCGCCCCCACCGCGCCGCCAAGGGCCGCTTCATTCTTGTTGCCCTTGTTGGCCGTCGCAGCCCCACCGGCCGCACCGCCCAACGCAGCCCCCACCAGCGCACCGGTATCGCCACCCAGCTCCTTGCCGATCATGGTGCCCGCCACCCCGCCCGCCCCGCCACCGAGAATGGTGTTGAGAGTTTCCGAACCGTGGGCCGCAGTGCTGCCCAGCAATAACGCCCCCAGCAGAGCCAGAGCACCGATGCCACGCGTACTCATATCCATGGATACTCCTGTCAAACCTGATTAATAATCAGCAGCACTATACAAAGAGCTATCAGGTTCGCCAGCCAGCAGAAAACAGGGATGCGACAGTCGATGGCAGTACAGTCACAGCCAATACAGGAAGAGTAGAATCAACCTATTGAATTAAAACGTGAAAATGAACATTGAACCAGACAGTCACGACAAAGTGACCGATAACCTGGCAGCCGCGTCCTGTCGAATAGTCAGCGCGCTGGGACAAAAGCTGTCAGTCAAGGGCCCCTGCCACCCCTTCAGCCAGGTGCCAGCAGTTACGGCCAGCCTCCTTGCTGCGGTAGAGGGCTGCATCAGCCCGCTCGAAGATAGGGCCGGCGGCAGGAGAATGGCAGGCGCCGCCGGCACTCAGGGTGATCGGCCCATGGTGTTCACGCCACTGTTGCTGACGCACCAGTTCAAGCAGACAACCGAGTTTCTCCGCCAACTCATCCTGTGGCTGTTGCAGCAGAGCGGCAAATTCATCCCCACCTATCCGGTAAACCGTACTCACCCCCAGCACATCAGCAAGACAGTTGGCCACCCGACACAGCACCTGATCGCCGAAGGCATGGCCCTGGCTGTCGTTGATCCCCTTGAAGTGATCGACATCAAACAGCAGCAGCCAGAAGCACGCCCCCCTCTGCTCCAGTGCCGTCTTGTGCTGCTCGAAGGCTCGTCGGTTCATGATACCGGTCAGGGGATCCCGCAACAGCGCATCCTGCCCCTTGAGAAAACTGGCCCTGACCTGATCGATCTCGTTCAGGCTACGCCGCACGAACCAGGTCTTGGGCTCACTGACAGGCGCTGAACGCTCCAGATCGCGCACGATGCCGGTCAATGAGCCCGACACCAGCTCCTGCTCCTGGCGGAAGATCCGCACCAGCAGACTCAGGCTGCAACACCAGATGGCAAACAGAGAGAGCAGTGGAAAAACCACCATCTGCAACGCATCGTAGAGGCTGTCACGAAACAGTACTGGCGGCAGATAGATGTTGAGATCCCAACCAATATCCGCCAGCTCACGCTTGATATAAGTCCCATGCCACAGCACATCCAGGCCGAGCCACTGCTGACTCTGATGCTGCTTGATGGTGTTGGTCGCCAGCAGATCCATATTGCTGCCCACTACCAGCTGATCAGTGTCACGCAAGGTCAGATAGAGTGCCGCCTGATTACTACCGACCGTGCGCTGCAGCGCCTGCTGCAGCGAGTCGAATGACATGTCAACCATCAGCAGACCCAGCAACTGCCCCTGCTCGTCCCTCACCCGTTTGATCAGGCTGAGAATCAGCTCCTGAGTATTGTATTCAGGGTAGGGGCCAAACCAGACGGGCTCGTCGCCCGGCATGGCGGTCACCTGATACCAGGGGCGCAGCGCTGCCTTATAACCTGGGGGCGCGAGCCACTCCGGGTAACTGTCGATGCGATCCGCTTTCAGGTTGTAAAAGTAGATATAGTGGTTGCCGGGCTTGATCTGATGGGCAATAGCCCAGATGGGAGAGTCGGCCGGCTCGCCGCGGGCTATCTTCTCCTTGTCTAGGGAGCCCTCCAGCACTGCCAGTTGCCGCTCATTGACCTTCACCATCTCGTGGATCAAGGACGCCTCAACGGAGGAAGCCATGTGACCGAAGCCGGATACCGTCATGTCGATATCCCGCAGATAGCTGGCAATGGCCATGATGATAGTCACGATCAGGATCAACAAGCCAAGCAGTGCGGAGAGGGGGGCCAGCACATAGTAACGCTTGTTGAGATACGAGCGGCTCACATGACATCCGAACAGGGGAAAACATAGCGGGATTGTGCGAGAGAAAGGAGAGTGAATCATTGATTAATATCACTTCAACGCCCCTTTAATGACATTTCCAATACTAACAAAACATCAAGGTTCGCAAACGAATATCAACTGACAGGAAAAACGCTAGTTACCCCGGGTTAACCCCGCTCTGCATTGCGGGTGTTATAGTCTATACCTGACGCGGCCGGCGCTGGACACACCGTCCATCACCGGCTGCAACGCCAAGCAGAACAAGGAGATGTTATGAGCAGTCCGTTTATCGAACAGATCAAAGCACGTCGTACCATCTATGCCCTGGGCAGCCAGGTGTCCCATACACCGGAACAACTGACGGCCCTGATCCAGGATGCCATCAGGCACAGCCCCTCCTCCTTCAATTCCCAGAGCTCCCGCGCCGTCATCCTGTTTGGCGCCCAGCACCATAAGCTGTGGGATATCGTCAAAGCCGAGCTGAAAAAGATCGTGCCGCCGGAGGCCTACGCCCAGAGTGAGGCCAAGGTGGATGGCAGCTTCCGCGCAGGTTTCGGCACTGTGCTGTTCTTCGAAGACACCGACGTCATCAAGGATCTGCAGCAAAAGTTTGCCCTCTATGCAGACAACTTCCCCATCTGGTCGGAACATGCCACCGGCATCGCCCAGTTTGCGGTCTGGACCACCCTGGCCCAGGAGAAGATCGGCGCCTCCCTGCAACACTACAACCCCCTCATCGACGAGGCGGTACGCAAGGAGTGGAACCTGCCAGCCAGCTGGCTGCTGCGTGCCCAGATGCCCTTTGGCAGCATCCAGCAACCGGCCGGCGACAAGACCTTCATCGACGATGCCACCCGTTTCCGCGTTTTCAAATAACGGCCAGATAGCAAAACGCCCCCGCATCTCGGGGGCGTTTTTATTGCGACATCAAGAGTTCGGATAGCGATGGTTCATACCGCAATCTGCGGTCGTCACGCACTCGCACCACAGCTCAGGCGGGCAGCGTCACCAGCAGGGATGTCTCTCCAGGTTCCACCTTCACCTCGTGCCAGCCTCAGCCGTGCTGACTACTTAGCTGTTCGATAATGGTGGCGCGCAGCAGGGCTCGCCCTTCGTCGATGCGAGTTGATCGGGAGAGTCCTTTCGCCCACATCAGCGCCAGGGTTCGACTCAGCACTGGCTCGTGCAGCGCCACGACTTTCAGCTGGGGATCGCGCAGGTTCGCGGCATAGAGTCCGGGCAGGATAGCAACTGCCAACCCTGAGCGCACCAAGCCGTAAAGCGTCTCGACATAATCTGTGGTGTATCTGGGCTTGAGCCCGGGCAACTGGCTCTGGGCCAGTCCGTTGACCTGCCGGCTGACGTTGCCTCTGGCAAAAAGGGCGATGTCGCGGCGGGTCAGCTCATGCCAGCTGATGGCCTCTTCCCCTGCCAGCGGATCCTGCTGGTTGATCACCGCCACCAGCGCATCGTCCAGCAGCGGCGTCACCTCCAGCGAGTCGGGCAACTCGCCATCCAGCACGCCAATTCCCGCATCCAGAGCCCCCTCGGCCAGCGCCTGCAACAGACCGTCGTTGGTGTGATCCTGAAACTCGACCCGCAAGCCCGGAAATTGCTGCTGCAGACGGGCGGCCGCCAGCGGAAACATCAGGGTGCAGGCCGACGGGATCAGACCGATGCGCAGGGTGCCATCGCCCCCTTCGACCATCACCTGCTGCATATCGGAAAAAGCGGCGTGGGCTACATTGAGCAGCCCTTTGGCGTGGGGCAGGATCGCCTCCCCCTGTTCGGTCAGGGTAACCGCCTGCGCGGTACGGTGAAACAGTTTACCGCCAAGCACAGATTCAATCTGGCGCAGGGCACTGCTCAGGGCGGGCTGGCTGATGGCCATCTGATTGGCCGTTTCGGTGAAGTGGCGCAGCTGGGCCAGCGTGACAAAATACTGGATCTGCTTGAGAGAGAGCGCAGGCAGACGGCGCCAGGGTTCGGACATGAAATCGACAACCGGAGAAAAACGTTTGCAGCAGCATAACCCTTTCTTATCCAGTTATAAATTCTTTGCGCTATGCACGGGCCAATCCCCTCCTTAAAGTGGGCCCATTATTCCCCTTGTCAGGCCATCTCCTTCATGTGTGAACAAGATGCATCCCTCAACTTGCGCCGCCGCGCCGTGCAGGCAGCCCTCGGCGAAGCCCCCTTCGATCTGCTGCTGACCAACGCCAACCTGATCGACATGGTGACCGGCGAGATCCGCCCCGTCGACGTGGGGTTGGTCGGCCCGCTGATCGCCAGCGTCCATCCGGTCGGCACCTTCCAGCAGGCACGCGAGACCCACGATCTGGCCGGCGCCTATCTCTCGCCCGGTCTTATCGACAGCCATGTCCATGTGGAGAGCTCCCACCTGACGCCGGAGCGCTACGCCGATGTGGTGGTCGCGCAGGGCACCACCACCATCTGCTGGGATCCCCACGAGCTGGCCAATGTGCTCGGGCTGGCGGGGGTACGCTATGCCATCGACGCCAGCCGCAATCTGCCGCTGCGGGTCATCTGCGCCGCCCCCTCCAGCGTTCCCTCGACGCCGGGTCTCGAGATGTCGGGCGCCGACTTCCACGGCCCTGAGATGGCCACCATGCTGGAGTGGCCAGAGGTGGCGGGGATCGCCGAGGTGATGGACATGCAGGGGGTGCTGGGCGGCAGCGAGCGGATGACCGGCATCCTGCACGCCGGTTTGCAGCGCAATGCCCTGATTGAGGGACATGCCCGGGGCCTCACTGGTCACCGGCTGCAAGCCTATCTGGCCGCCGGGGTCAGCTCGGATCACGAACTCACCTCGGCTGCCGATGCGCTGGAGAAGCTGCGGGCCGGGCTCACCCTCCAGCTGCGCGGCTCCCACCCCTACCTGCTGCCGGAGATCGTCGCTGCGCTGAAACAGCTGCCCCACCTCTCCTCCCAAATCACCCTCTGTACCGACGATGTGCCGCCCGACATGCTGCTGGAGAAAGGGGGCATGATTGCGCTGGTCAAGCTGCTGGCAGAGCTGGGGCTGGCGGTGCCCGACGTGCTGCGGATGGCCACCCTCAATGCCGCCATCCGGCTGCAGCGCAACGATCTGGGGCTGGTTGCTGCCGGCCGCTGCGCCGACCTGGTGGTGTTCGACAACCTCACCGATCTCAACCCGCTCTGGGTCTACAGCGGTGGTCAGCGGGTCGCCCGCCATGGCGCCATTCTCAAACCCTCCGAGCATGTCGCCGGTTGTCAGGCGCCGCGCGATACCATGCAGATCCCCCTGTGCACGCAGGAGGAGTTCATCATCCGGGTACCCGGGCTGACTGCGGGTCGGGCCCGCTTCAAGACCATCAAGGGGGCTCGCTTCACCCAGTGGAGTGAAACCGAGGTTGAGGTTCGGGATGGTCGGGTCATCGTGCCTGCGGGATTTAGCCTCATCTCGGTGCAACACCGCCATGGCCGCCATCAGGCGGGCACCCGGCTGGCGCTGCTGGAGGGGTGGGGCGAGCTGCAAGGGGCCATCGCCACCAGCTACTCCCACGACTCCCACAATCTGGTGGTGCTGGGGCGCGACCCGCAAGAGATGATGCTGGCCGCCAACACTCTGATCACCAGCGGGGGCGGCATGGCGGTCGTCCAGCAGGGTGAGGTGCTGGCCCACGTTGCCATGCCCATCGCCGGCATGCTCTCCGACCTGCCGGCCAGCGAGCTGGCCGCCAGCTTCCACGCTCTGCGCGAAGTGAGCGGCAAGGTGGTGGAGTGGGAGCCCCCCTACCGTGTCTTCAAGGCCATCGAGGGAACCTGCCTTGCCTGCAATGCGGGGCCCCATCTGACCGATCTCGGCCTCACCGATGGCCTGACCCGCGAGATTGTCGACCCCTTTATCTGCTGCTGGCCCCACGATGCCAGCCAAGCCGATTAACCTCGAGGAGAACAGCGTGAACCCTGTCGCCATTATTCTGGATACCGACCCCGGCATCGACGATGCCGTTGCCATCGCCGCCGCCCTGTTTCACCCCGGCATCGAGCTGGCGCTCATCACCACGGTCGCCGGCAACGTCGATGTCAGCAAGACCACCCGCAACGCCCTGCGCCTGCTGCACTTTTTCGGCCAAGAGGTGCCGGTGGCACAGGGGGCCAGCCAGCCCCTCGTGCGCCCCCTCGACAATGCCAGCCATATCCACGGCCACTCCGGCCTCGATGGTTACCAGTTTGCCGAACCCGGGCAACAGCCGATACCGGAGCATGCCGTCGAAGCCATGAAGGCCACCCTGCTCGCCAGCGAACAATCCATGACGCTGGTGCCCATCGGGCCGCTGACCAATATCGCCCTGCTGCTCACCCTGCACCCCGAGTGTCGGGAGAAGATCGCGCGGATCGTGTTGATGGGCGGCTCGGCCGGTCGGGGCAACCACACCCCCAATGCCGAGTTCAATATCTACGTGGATCCGGAGGCGGCTCACATCGTCTTCAGCAGCGGTCTGCCCATCGTGATGTGCGGACTCGATGTCACCAGCCGGGCCACCCTGACCGGCGAGATGATTGCGGCGCTGCCCGCCCTCAACCGCACCGGCGCCATGCTCCACGCCCTGTTCGGCCACTATCGCGGCGGCAGTATGCAGACCGGGCTCAAGATGCACGATCTCTGCGCCATTGCCTATCTGGTGCGCCCCGATCTCTTTATCACCCGGGCCTGCCATGTGGCCATCGAGACCCGGGGTGAGCACACCCTCGGCACCACCTCGGTGGATATCAACAACCGGCTCAAACGCCCGCCCAACGCCGAGGTGTGTCTCGATATCGACGTGCCCGGATTCAGGGCCTGGTGCATGGAGACCCTTGCCCGCGCCATCTGATCCCGAACCGCCAGCCCGCTGGCCCATTCACATCAAGAAGAGAGTGTTGGAAACATGCTGGAAATAATTGTCAGCACCCTGATCCTGGTCATCTGCGGCTATCTCATCGCCAAAAACTACGATGCCAAGATAGTGCTGTTTGGCGCCGGGCTGCTGCTGATGTTTGCCGCCGTCGGACTGGGCCACCCCCTGCTGCCTGCGGCGCAGAGCAGCGGCCTAAGCTGGCTTGATCCCTTCGTCCAGATCAAGCAGATCTTCATCAGCCAGATGGGCAATGTCGGCCTCACCATCATGGTGCTGTTCGGCTTCTCCAGCTACATGAGCCACATCGGCGCCAACGACGTCACCGTGATGCTGCTGACCCGCCCCTTGAGTCGCATCCGCTCCCCCTACCTGCTGGTGCCGGTGATTTTCCTATTGGGCAATCTGCTCTCGCTGGTGGTGCCAAGCGCTGCCAGTCTGGCAGTGTTGCTGATGGCGACCCTCTATCCGGTACTGAAGGCATCGAACATGTCCTCCCTCACCGCGGGGGCCGTCATTGCCACCACTGCCACCATCATGCCCAGCCCGCTGGGGGCCGATAACGTGCTGGCCGCCCAGAAGCTGGGCATCCCGCTGGTGGAGTACATCGTCTCCTACCACGCCCCCATCTCGCTGCCGACACTGGCGTTGATGGCAGTGGTGCACTACTTCTGGCAGAAGGCGATGGACAAGCGGCAGCAGTCGCGCAGCGGACTGGAGGAAAAAGAGGAATCGCTCGCCGTGCCCACCGGCTTGCCACCCGCCTACTACGGCCTCTTCCCTGTACTGCCGCTGGTGCTGGTACTGCTGTTCGGCATCTGCTTCACCCATATCTCCCTCGGGCTGGTGGAGATCACCTTCGTCTGCCTGCTGCTCACCATAGGGGTAGAACTCTTGCGCAAAGGCAATATCAAGGAGACCAGCAAGGAGTTCGCCATCTTCTTCACCGGCATGGGGACGGGTCTGGCTCAGGTGGTCTCGCTCATAGTAGCGGCCAGCATGCTGGTGGAGGGACTGAAAGCCATCGGCATCATCGATACCCTGGTCGATAGCGTGAAACACATCGACGGCGTCGGCTCCATCTTGATGTTCTTCTTCTCCGGTACGGCGGCGCTGATCGGCTTTATCAGCGGCAGTGGGCTGGCAGTCTTCTACTCCTTTATCAACATCATTCCCGAGATCACTGAGAAGGTCGGCGTCAACAGTGTCGCGGTGGCCCTGCCGATGCAGCTCACTGCCAACCTGATCCGATCCATGTCGCCGGTCGCCGCGGTGATCATCGTCATCGCCTCGATCACCGGCAGCAATCCCATCGAGATCATCAAGCGCACCTCGGTGCCCATCATCTCGGGCATCATCTGCTGCATGACCCTCTCCTACCTGCTGTTCAGCTAAACCAGCTCCATCTGCAGGCGATCAATCCGGTCGCCTGCAGACGGTTTTTTACCTCCGGTTGAAAGTGAACCCACTGCATGTAAACGCCCGGAAGATAATCGGTGGGGATCGTCTATAACTTTTGCGACCAAGAGCCACATACGCCTGAGTAACTGACCGCCAGCCATCAGGCTCAGCCCCCTAATTCAACTCCCAGAGCTCTCGTGCCGTCATTCTTGGTTGGCGCCCTGCATCGACAGCATCACCAGCAAGGACTCGCCTTTCCCTGACACCACTCTCACCTCGCGCCAGTCGCGGATCACCGCCACCACCGCCGGATTGAGCGGCGCATCGCCCCCTACCTGCACCACGGTGCAACCTGCACGCAGGGCGCTCTCGATACCGGCCGGGGCATCCTCGAACACCAAGCAACGAGCGGGCGACACGCCAAGCCGTACAGCGCCCAGCAGATAGGGCTCGGGATCGGGTTTGCCATTGATCACAGCTTCGGCCCCCACCAGCACGGCCGGCAGCGGCAAACCGGCACAATTCAGGCGGTGACGGGCAACCTGCTCACTGGCGGAGGTCACGATGGCCCAAAGCTCTGGCGGCAAATGGCGCAGCAACTCGCCAGCTCCTGCGATGGCGTCGCCGCCGGTATGCAGCATCTCCAGCTCGTCGAGCCGCGCCGCTTCCCGCTCCACATCCAGCTGCGGGGCCAGCTCCCGGATCACCTCGCGCGAACGTATACCGTGGCACATCGCCAACACTGGCTCGGGATCGAGCAGATGTTCGCGACACCAGAGCTGCCATACCTGCTCCACATCGCCTGTCGAGCAGACCAGGGTGCCATCCATATCGAGCAGCAGGGCGGATACCGACAGGGTGATCGTGTTCATGCCAGCACTCATACAGACACTCATACAGGCACCCCGGCCAGCTCGGGCAGAGAGCCAGAGAGCGCATCGGCAAAGGCCTGCTGCTGGGCGGCACGCTCATAACAGGCGAGCGCCTGCTCGGCACTGCCAGCCCACACTTGCAAGGGGCCGACCACAAACCCCTGTTGCAACAGGCTGGCGAGCAGCTCCCCAGTCTCCGGGGCCGCCAACGGCTGAGCCAGCACCAGCTTGCCCTTGATCAAAAACAGATAACGTTGGGTAGACATGATATGGCTCCTTGTTCCGGTTCAGAGGAGGGCGATTCCCCCCTTGCCGAGCCATTAGAACAAGGCGATTAGATAATTTATAATCAATAAATCGCCACTTTGGATAACCAATTGGAATGAAATTCGACTTGAGGCAACTGCAGGCGTTTGTGACGCTGGCCGAGATCGCCAACTACCGGGAAGCGGCCAATCGCCTCTTCATTACCCAACCGGCCCTCACCAAGCAGATCCAGGGGCTGGAGCAGACGCTGGGCTGCACCCTGTTCAAGCGGGGCCGCCATGGTGCCGAGCTGACGGCGCTCGGCGCCCAGCTGCTCACTCAGGCAAGCGCACTGGTCAAACACGGCAGGGAGTTTGAACGTCACGCGCTGGCAGTGGCGAGTGGCGTGGCCGGTCGGCTCAAGATTGGGTTTGGCCTGTCGAGTTTCGCGCTGGCCCCTGCGCTGGTGGCCCGCTTCAAACAGCAGGTCACGGACGTGATGGTCCATCTGCAGGATATGCCCTCCGCGATCCAGCAGGAGCAGCTGCTCTCCGGCCAGTTGCAACTTGGTTTTATGCGTCGGCCAGAGACTCCGCTGTTGCAGGAGCATCGGCTGCTGACCGACCGGCTGGTACTGGCGGTGCCAACCCGGATGACCCAGCCAGATCCGTCATCGTTTGACGTCCAGCAGGCACTGACCAGTCAACCCCTGTTGCAGATGGTGGGCTACCGTTGTCCCGGCCTAACCCGGCAGATCGCCGGGTTTCTCGGCGCCAACCGGCTGACCGGCATGGTTCAAGAGGCAGAGGATATTCAGACTCTGGTGGCATTGGTTGCGGCAGGCATAGGTAATGCCATCCTGCCGCACAGCGTCAGCTTTATCGCGGGCCCGGACGTCACCCTCTATCCCCTCTTTGGCCCCTGTTCCGAGTGGGAGATAAGTCTGGTGTGGAACCCCGCCTTTGCCGACCCGATCCGCGATCGCTTCGTGCAGCTGGTCCTCGATCCCCATCCCGCACCGCACCCAGCCACAATCGATCGCTGACCCAGCCAAAAACTCCCGCAGACGGAACCAGGAGAAGATAGCGCTCAGCAATCGAGATGAATTAATCGGGCCTTTGTGAATCAAAGCATTTCAATTAACACACCACTGATCTTCACAGGGGATGCCATCTCCTTCCCCATCCATCTTGGTACCAGGGCAGTTTTGTAAAAACCAGGTTGCCTCCTCGCAGGAGGTCATCTGGGAGCAATGCTGCCGACCATCACACTGGCGAGTAAAGGTCGCTGCCTGTGGCGTACTGAAGGTGGGACTAACCTCCTCTTGAGTAACTGGCGATGCGGGCGGCAAATAGGCAAAGAAGCGGGAATAGATGGAAAAGAGGCCGACGAGCAGCAACAGGGGGAGCAATTTACCACTCCAGCTGCTCTTGCGACGTCGATAGGGGTTACTCCGCTCTCTGGTAAAAGTGGGTCTTGGCGGCTGACTTGCCGCCCGAAATGCAGGCGCCGCCGATGATGCGGCTGATCTTGCTGCTGATGGTGCGACCGACGGCACAACACCCGCCAACGTGAGCGGGCGATCGGGGAAAAAGACCTGCAACGCCCTTGGCTTGCCATCCTGACCACTGCCGATCAGATAGGTGACACGCTCCCCCGGCTCGGGCACCCGGCCATCTGATTGCAGCGCCGTAACATGCACAAACAGCCCTGCACCGCGTGATCCATTGATTGTCTGCTCGGCGCCATTTTGCTCCGGCGTAATAAATCCAAAGCCGCGCGCCTCGTTCCAGCTCGCGATCCGTCCCTGATAACGCATCTGTCCATCCTTGTTGTTATCCATGTGAGCACTATCTTGCCCGACAATCATGTTGCCCAAAAGCGCAGCGGCCCAACAGGGATCTGCAGAGTCAATCTCAACACGGTGATCGGGCGCAGCCTGCGTTAAGGATCAAGCCAGCTGGGACACCTTGATGATCTCGGCGATGCGACCCAGCATCCGCAGCGAGGTGTGATGCTCGGTGGCATCTGCGGCGGCGCAGGCATCATCCAGAATGGTGATGGCGTAGTCGCGATCGTGACCATCCCGCGCTGCCGCCTGAATGGCCCAGCTGGTGCTCACCCCGCACAGATAGAGGTGGTCGATGTGATTGGCCCGCAGCGCAGGCTCCAGCGCCGTGCCATAGAAGGAGCTGACCCTGGGCTTGGTCAGCACCAGATCGCCGGGCTGCACATCCAGATCCGGATGAAAGTCGGTGCCGCTGTCAGCCAAGGAGAGCGCCCCCAACTGGTGAGCGCGACCAAACATGGGAGATCCCTTGGGCTGCAGCTGATAGCCGCCGTCAAAGCCCACCTTGATCAGCACTACCAGCCAGCCGTTGGCGCGGGCATGGGCCAGCGCCTGATTGGCATGCGCGATGGCATCCTGCTCCAGCACATGGGCTGCGGAGGCGGCAATGCGCCCGTCGGGGTGGGCAATATCGTTGATAAAATCGATCACCAGCAGTGCCTTGTTCATCACCTTTGCTCCTTAGCGCATTCAGCCCGTGCTATCTGGTTTCTATCTGTCAAACCAGCCCCAGTGCATATCGCAGCGCCATCTCCTTGAGCGGGCCTGCCTTGTCCGCCAGATTGAGGGCCAGATTGCGGGCCAGCTTGAGGAGGCCAATCTCGTTGCTGAACACCCCGTAGAAGAGATCCATCCCCGACTGCATCAGCAGGTTGTCGGGACGACGGCGCCGCTCGTAGCGCTCGGCCAGCACAAGTTGATGCCAGTCAGCGCCAGCACCTTGCAGCAAGTCGACCCAGCAGGCGACATCCTTGAAGCCGAGGTTGACCCCCTGCCCCGCCAGCGGGTTGATGGTGTGGGCAGCATCGCCAAGCAGCACCACCCGACCGACGTGATAGTCGTTGGCGTGGCGGCGCACCAGCGGGAAGCTCCCCTTGCCGGTGACGGTGAACCCGCCGAGCCGACTCGGGAAGTGGCGGCGCACTTCGGCGGCAAGCCCTTCGTTGCTCATGGCCGCCAGAGCGCGGATCCGGGCCGGGCTGTCATACCACACCAGAGAGCCGTGCTGGCCTGGTAATGGCAGGAAGGCGCGCGGGCCGCTCGGGGTGAACTGCTGCCAGGTGATATCTTCCTGCGCAAAATCGGTGTCGATATTGATCAGCATGCAGTGCTGGCGGTACTCGAAGCGCGATACGCCGATACCCGCCAGCTTGCGGGTGTGGGATTCGGCGCCGTCGCAAGCCAGCACCCAGCGCGCGGCCAGCTCGGAGCCGTCATCCAGAGTCAGCACAGCTTCATCCGCACTCTGGCGCAGGCTGGTCACAGCCGCCGGGGTGTGGGTCTGGATGGTAGGAAACTCTTCCATCCGCTTGAGCAGGGCGAGCTGCACGAGCCGGTTTTCGATGATGTAGCCAAGCTGGGGCAGACCGAGATCGGCGGCATTGAAGCGGGTGGCAAAGCCATCCAGCTCCCAGGTCTCCAGCCGGCGATAGGGGCAGAGCCGCATCTGCTGCAGATGGTGCCAGGCACCGGCCTGCTCCAGCAGCGCCACCGAGGCCTGACTGATGGCGGAGACCCGCAGATCCAGCGGCTGCTCCGGCGCGTAATGCTCCGGCAGTTGGGTCTCGATGACCCGCACCGAGAGACCCTGAGCCGCAAGCAGACAGGCGGTGGCGGCGCCCACCATGCCGGCACCGACGATGGCGATATCACACTGTTCCATACATGTATTCCTGAAAGGGTGCGTCCGGCGACAGCGCCCGGACGTGAACCGGATGGCAGCATGATAGCGCAAGGGCGACTGATAAACAGTGAGACAAACGGGGAATTGCTGCGTCAAATCAAGGAGAAAGCTTATTGAGCTTGCTGGCAACAGGTATCGGGTGAGCACCATTGCCAGCTGGATATTAGCTAGGCAGTATCCAGATTGCGGAGTAAAATGCGCGGTCCTTTGACCATGCCGATTTCAAAACAAGTCAAGAGAAGCAATGAGCAAGAAACTTCACATTAAAACCTGGGGTTGCCAGATGAACGAGTATGACTCGTCCAAAATGGCCGACCTGTTGGATGCCAGTAATGGCTACACCCTTACCGAAGAGCCCGAAGAGGCAGATGTCTTGCTGCTGAATACCTGCTCCATCCGCGAAAAGGCGCAGGAGAAGGTGTTCCACCAGCTGGGACGCTGGAAAAAGCTCAAGGCCAACAAGCCCGGTCTGGTGATCGGCGTGGGTGGCTGCGTTGCCTCTCAGGAGGGCGATGCCATCCGCCAGCGCGCTCCCTATGTGGATATCGTGTTCGGCCCGCAGACCCTGCATCGCCTGCCCGCCATGATCAAGGAAGTGCAAGAGGGCCGTGGTGCCCAGGTTGATATCGCCTTCCCCGAGATCGAAAAATTCGACAGTCTGCCCGAACCGCGCGCCGAAGGGGCCACCGCGTTCGTCTCCATCATGGAAGGCTGCTCCAAATACTGTACTTACTGCGTGGTGCCCTACACCCGCGGTGAAGAGGTGAGCCGCCCACTGGACGACGTGCTCTACGAAATCGCCCAGCTCGCCCAGCAGGGCGTGCGCGAAGTGAACCTGCTCGGCCAGAACGTCAACGCCTACCGCGGCCCGACCTTTGATGGCGGCATCTGTACCTTCGCCGAGTTGCTGCGTCTGGTGGCCGCCATCGACGGTATCGATCGCATTCGCTACACCACCAGCCATCCGATCGAGTTCACCGACGACATCATCGAAGTCTACAAAGACACCCCGGAAGTGGTCAGCTTCCTGCACCTGCCGGTGCAGAGCGGCTCCGACCGTATTCTGACCATGATGAAGCGCCCGCACACCATCCTGGAGTACAAATCCAAGATCCGTCGCCTGCGTGCCGCCCGTCCCGACATCACCATCAGCTCCGATTTCATCGTTGGCTTCCCGAACGAAACCGATGAGGATTTCGAGGCCACCATGAAGCTGATCGAGGATGTGGGTTTCGACATGAGCTTCAGCTTCATCTTCAGTCCGCGCCCGGGCACCCCGGCCGCCGACATGCCCGACGATGTCGACATGGAAGTGAAGAAAGCCCGTCTGGCCCGCCTGCAGCACGTCATCAACAACCAGGCGATGCAGATTGGCCGCGCCATGCTGGGCACCACCCAGCGCATCCTGGTGGAAGGGCCCTCCAAGCTCGATCCGATGCAGCTGTGCGGTCGCACCGAGAACAACCGGGTGGTCAACTTCGAAGGCCAGCACACCCTGATCGGCGGCTTTGCCGACGTGGAGATCACCGAGGTGCGTCCCAACTCCCTGCGCGGCAAGTTCATCCGCGGCGAGAGCGAGATGAACCTGCGGATCGCCACCGCACCGAGCGAAATCCTGGCCCGTCGCCCGGATAACGTACCGGACGAGCTGGGCGTGGCCGCCTTCACTCCCCATTAATCCCCTCCTCCCCATTCGCCCGGCGGATGGGGAGCGCCTTGAGACGAGGATATTTTGAGCCGACACATCTCGACCCTGAATCTGCATCTGGAGCCCGCCGACAACCAGCGCCTTGCCAGCCTGTGCGGCCCCTTCGATGACAACATCAAGCAGCTGGAGCGCCGCCTCGGCGTCGAGATCAGCTACCGTGACAGCCACTTCCAGTTGGTGGGCAAACCGGCCCAGCTGGATGCCGCCGCCGTCATCCTCAAGCACCTCTATGTGGAAACCCAGCCCCTCAAGGGTGGCAAGGTGACCGATATCACTCCCGATATGGTCCATCTGGCCATTCAGGAGTCGCGGGTGCTGGAGCAGGATGACGAACCGGCGCCTAGCATCCCCTATGGCAAGGAGGTGACGGTCAAGACCAAGCGCGGTCTCATCAAACCACGCAGCCCAAATCAGGCCCAGTACATCGCCAATATCGTGCGCCACGACATCTGCTTCGGCATCGGCCCGGCCGGTACCGGCAAGACCTATCTGGCGGTCGCGGCAGCCGTGGATGCGCTGGAGCGTCAGGAGATCCGCCGCATTCTGCTGACCCGTCCGGCGGTGGAAGCGGGTGAGAAACTGGGCTTCCTGCCCGGAGATCTCTCCCAGAAGGTGGATCCTTACCTGCGCCCGCTCTACGACGCCCTGTTCGAGATGCTGGGCTTTGAGCGGGTCGAGAAGCTGATGGAGCGCAACATCATCGAAGTGGCGCCGCTCGCCTATATGCGCGGAAGAACCCTCAATGACGCCTTTATCATTCTCGATGAGGCCCAGAACACCACCACCGAGCAGATGAAGATGTTCCTGACCCGGATCGGCTTCAACTCCAAGGCTGTGGTCACCGGTGACATCACCCAGGTAGATCTGCCGCGCAACGCCAAATCCGGCCTGCGCCACGCGCTGGAAGTGCTGCCAGGGGTCGATGGTCTGTCGTTCAACTTCTTCGAATCCAAAGACGTGGTGCGCCACCCGGTGGTGGCCCGCATCGTGCAGGCCTATGAGGCGTTCGACGCCAAACAGGCAGCCGAGAAGGTGGCCGGCCAAACAAACGCCAGCAAAGAGAGTGAGCAATGAGCGTAACCCTGGATCTGCAGCTGGCCAGTGCCAGCACTGACGGCCTGCCCACCGAAGCCCAGCTGCAAGGCTGGCTCGACGGCACCATTCTCGGCTTCCAGCAGGAGGCAGAAGTGACGGTGCGCATCGTCGACGAGGCGGAGAGCAACGAACTCAACCTCACCTATCGCGGCAAGGACAAGCCCACCAACGTGCTCTCCTTCCCGTTCGAGGCGCCACCCGGTCTGGAGCTGCCGCTGCTCGGCGATCTGGTGATCTGCCGTCAGGTGGTAGAGCGCGAGGCCGAGGAGCAGAACAAGCCCCTGATGGCCCACTGGGCCCACATGGTTGTGCACGGCAGTCTGCATCTGCTAGGTTATGACCATATCGAGGATGAGGAAGCCGAAGAGATGGAAGCGCTTGAGCGCGACATCATGCAGGAGCTCGGTTTTGCCGATCCTTATCTGAACGACGAAGAGTAAAACGCCGGACGGTCATCGTCTTGAAACAGCAGATGACCATCCTTATATAACCCGAACTATTTCAAGTGTGTTCATACGAGTAACCAAGAGAGAAAATGACCGACGATCACCCTAGTACCGGCTCGCCGAAGAAAACCTGGCTCGACAAACTCAGCCAACTCTTCCAGGGCGAGCCAAAAGACCGCAATGATTTGGTAGACGTGATAGCCGATGCCGAAGAGCGCGACCTCATCGATCAGGACACCAAGGACATGATCGAGGGGGTGCTGGAGATCGCCGATCTTCGCGTGCGCGATATCATGATCCCCCGCTCCCAGATGGTGACCATCGAGAAGTCCCAACCGGTAGATGCAATCCTGCCGGTGATCATCGAGTCCGGCCACTCCCGCTTCCCGGTGATCAACGAGGACAAGGATCATGTGGAGGGCATTCTGCTCGCCAAGGATCTGCTCCCCTTCGGGTTTGGCGGCCATCACGCCAGCGAGCCGCTGCAGCTCGAGAAAATCTTGCGCCCCACGGTGATCGTGCCGGAAAGCAAACGGGTTGACCGTCTGCTCAAGGAGTTCCGTGAAGAGCGCTACCACATGGCCATCGTGGTCGACGAATTTGGTGGCGTCTCCGGTCTGGTGACCATTGAAGACATTCTCGAGCTTATCGTCGGCGAGATAGATGACGAATTCGATGACATCGAGGATGAGCCGGACGAGATCCGCCGCATCAGCAAACGGGTCTTCTCGGTTAGTGCCCTTACCGAGATCGAGGATTTCAACGACTTCTTCGGCACCCAGTTCAGCGATGAAGAGGTGGATACTGTGGGTGGTCTGGTGATGCACGCCTTCAGTCATCTGCCCAAGAAGGGCGAGGAGATCGAGCTGGACGGCTACCTGTTCAAGGTGATGCATGCCGACCGGCGTCGTCTGCAGCAGTTGCAGGTGAAGATCCCCGAGCACCACGCGGCGGCGCAATCCGAGCCGCAATAAGCCGATCCGCTCAATGTGTGAAACAACGCCCCGACCTCGGGGCGTTGTGCTCTCTGCCACCGGCATCGAGGCTCGCCGTTGCCCCGCTTACAGGTTAAGATACCGGCCATTCGACCCAGTTGCAGACCAAGACGAGCACCATCGCCCGTGAGATTATCCCCCGTTACGTCCAAAATCCTGTTGAGCCTCGGCGCACTGGCCAGTGGTGCCATCGCTATATTGGCTTTCTCTCCCTTTGGCTACTGGCCGCTGGTGCTCCCCTCCCTGCTGGGCCTCTACGCCCTGCTGGACAAAGCCACGCCAAAGCAGGCCGCCTGGCGTGGCTTTGGCTATGCCATGGGACTCTTTTTACCTGGCCTGTGGTGGATCCACGTCAGCATGACTGAATTTGGCGGCATCCCGCTGCCGATGGCCTTCGTACTGCTGGCCGGGCTCTCCGCCTATCTGGCGCTCTACCCGACGCTCGCCTGCTGGGTTTTCGCCCGCTTCTTTGGCGGCCGTCACTGGAGCCGCTGGCTGCTCGCCTTCCCGGCACTCTGGCTGCTGGCGGACTGGCTGCGTGGCTGGGTAATGACCGGCTTCCCTTGGCTCTGGTTTGGCTACAGCCAGATCGACGGCCCGCTCAGGGGCTTCGCCCCAATCCTTGGGGTGCAGGGCATCACCCTCGCCCTGTTGCTCTCTGCCTCCGCCATCTGGCAGGTGTGGAAATCCCGCTCCCCGCTCTGGCTGGCAGTGCCCGCTCTGCTGGTAGCCGGTGCCCACGGTCTGATGCAGCTCAGCTGGGTCACCCGTGGCGAGCCGGTCAAGGTGGCGCTGGTTCAGGGCAATATCGCCCAGTCCCTCAAGTGGGATCCGGAGGCGCTAGTGCCGACGGTGCGCAAATATCAGGATCTCAGCCGCGAGAATCAGGATGCCGACATTATCATCTGGCCGGAGTCGGCCATCCCGGCCATCGAGAAGGAGATGGGGCCCTATCTGGAGAATCTGGACAAGGCGATGAAGGTGAACAACACCGGTCTGCTGGCGGGGATCATTCACTATGATTTCGAGCAAAGACGATTCTTCAATACCGTACTCGGCATGGGGGTGCAGGATGCGGATGGCAAGGAGTCCTACTTCTACGGGCACCCCAACCGTTACAACAAGTACCACCTGCTGCCCATCGGCGAGTTCGTGCCGTTTGAAGATCTGCTGCGCCCCATCGCCCCCTTCTTCAACCTGCCGATGTCCTCTTTCAGCCGGGGTGACGAAGTACAGCCGAATCTGATCGCCAAGGGGCTCAAGTTCGCCGCCGCCATCTGCTACGAGATCATCTTCCCGGAGGAGGTGCGCCGCAACGTCAATGCCGATACCGATTTCCTGCTGACCGTCTCCAACGATGCCTGGTTTGGCACCAGCATAGGCCCCTGGCAACATATGGAGATCGCCCGGATGCGCGCACTGGAGCTGGCTCGTCCGCTGCTGCGCGACACCAACACCGGCATCACTATCGTGACCGAGATCGATGGCAGCATCATCGGCCAGATCCCGCAGTTTGAAGCGGGCGTGCTGCGCAGCGAAGTGCGTCCCGCCCACGGCGAGACCCCCTACATGCGCTTTGGCAGCTGGCCCCTCTACGGCCTGACCGTGCTGCTGCTGGGTCTGGCGCTGGCGCTGCGCCCCAAGGCACACCCCTGGGCACGCGAGCTGTAATGGCCATCCGCCATCCCTGATAAACAATGAGGCGCCCGCAGGCGCCTCGTTTTTTTCATCTCCAATCAAAGCGATATACCGGAGAAGGACATAAAACCGAGGGACATCAACCCCGCCACGATAAAGGTGATGCCGATGCCCCGCAGCCCCTCGGGGACATCGGCGTATTTCAGCTTCTGGCGCAAACCGGCCATGGCGACAATAGCCAGCAGCCAGCCAAGCCCGGAGCCTGCGCTGTAGACCAGCGACTCGGCAAAATCGTAATCCCGCTGCGCCATAAACATCACCCCGCCAAAGATGGCGCAGTGCACCGTCAACAGAGGCAGATAGATGCCGAGCGCCTGATAGAGGCTTGGGAAGTACTTGTCGAGCAGCATCTCCATCACCTGCACCAACGCCGCCAACACCCCGATGTAGATGATGTAATCGAGAAATCCCAGATCGAATTCCCCGAAAAAGGTACTGCCTGCCCGCAAGATATGGCGGTAAATCAAGTTGTTGAGGGGAATGGCGATAACCATCACCACCAGGATCGTCATGCCAAGGCCAAAGGCGGTGTTGATGTTCTTCGAGACGGCCAGAAAGGTACACATCCCCAGAAAGAAGGCCAGGGCGAGGTTTTCGACAAAGATTGAGTGAATAAACAGGTTGAGGTAGTAGTCCATAGGTGTGCTCACCAGGTGTTTGCGCAAAGAGAAAGTCTGCCTCTGGCCAATGGCCAGCAGCATGGACGACACAACAGAAAGCGCGGACGCAGCACCAGACGATAGAGCGCAGGCAGCAGGTATCAGCCTGCCCGTCAGTCAATCAGGAGCGTTACAAACCGAGTGAAAAGGTGGATGGGCGCCCGCCAGCAGGGTGGGCTAGTCGCCGTGACAGAAACGATATTGCAGGTGGCGACAGCGCAGCAGCCGTCGGTGCAAATAACCGAAGTAGACCGGGAGCTGCCTGACATAGAGAAGAGGGAGAACCAGTAGCAGACCGCAGAGCAAGCCGAGGATATCGTGCTGGAACCAGGCCAGCACCATCTGATAGCGCTCGGAATGAGTGGCCCCTTCGAGTCGCCGCCCCGGCTCGAAGCCGAGTCGCCACTGGGAGGCAGGAGGAAGGCCGACACTGTTGACCAATCCCGGATCGGATTGCTCATGCAACTGCATCGAGACCTTCTGCCTGACCGACGCCTGATGAGGTGTTGCAGTGACCCCTACCGCAGCGAAAGCGGCAAACCACAGCAGGCTGGCGATAGCGAGGACCATCGCCCAGGTCGATAGTCGGCCAAAAGGCAGCAAAGAGTCAGTCCCGTTCAAACAACAAAATGATGCGGGGATGAATGTATCACAACGCCTCTTTTTCTTGAATTTGAAACCGTACTAACTGACGTAAAACGATACTAAAAACCCTCTTTCTAAGAAAGCCAGCAATTAAATACCAACATAACAAGGCGGTAGAGTCACCCCCGGGCCCACAGTAAAACGGCCACCCGAGGGTGGCCGTTGTCAGCGATGTCAACGATCAGAGCAGCAATGCTACCTGCTCAGAGACCGGCCGCCTCCAGATGCTCCACCAGCAGCTGCACACTGCGGTTGCCGCGCCACTCGTTGACGTCAAGCCGGTAGACAAGCCGCACCCGCTTGACCGAGGCATCGGGCCAGCGCTTGATATCGACGCCGAAGGCGATGGCATCCACCGCGTGGCCAGAATCGGTAGTCAGCATCATCTTGAGGTGCTTCTCCCCCACCAGCCGCTGCTGCACTAGCACGAATTCGCCGTCAAACAGCGGCTCGGGGAAGGCCTGACCCCAGGGGCCGGAGGCGCGAATAAGCTCCGCCAGCTCGAGAGTGAGCTCGTCCGGCAGCAGCTCTCCATCGGTGAGCAGCACCCCGGTCAAGAGCTCCGGCGTCACCAGCTCGCTGATGACCGCCTCAAAGGCCCGCCCGAACGCTTCGATATTGGCCTTGGGCAGGGTCAGCCCCGCCGCCATGGCGTGGCCGCCAAACTTGCCCATCAGCCCCGGGTGGCGGGTGTCGAGCAGTTCCAGCGCATCGCGCAGATGCACCCCGGGGATGGAGCGGCCAGAGCCCTTGAGCTCGCTCTCGCTGCTCTCGGCAAACGCGATGACCGGGCGGTAGTACTTCTCCTTCACCTTGGAGGCCACCAGCCCCACCACCCCCTGATGCCACTCGTTGCGGTGCAGCACTATGCCCGACGGCACCTCGCCATCGCGAAACCGGATCTGCTCCAGGGTAGCGAGGGCCTCCTGCTGCATCCCCTGCTCGATCTCCTTGCGCTCCTGATTGAGGCTGTCCATCTCGGCCGCAAGCTGGCGCGCCAGATTGAGATCATCGCAAAGCAGACAGGCGACCCCGAGGGACATGTCATCGAGGCGCCCTACTGCATTGAGGCGTGGCCCCAGTGCAAAACCGAGGTCGGAGGCAGTGAGGCGACGACCATCGCGGCCCGACACATCCACCAGCGCCTGAATGCCGGGGCGACAGCGCCCGGCCCGGATCCGCTGCAACCCCTGATGGACCAGAATGCGGTTGTTGCCATCGAGGGCCACCACGTCGGCGACCGTGCCGAGGGCCACCAGATCGAGGTAATCCGCCACATTGGGGGCGCGCAACCCTTGCCGTTCGTACCAGCCGAGCTGACGCAGATGGGTGTTGAGGGCCGCCATCAGGTAGAAGGCTACCCCCACCCCGGCCAGGGACTTGGAGGGAAAATCGCAACCGCGCTGGTTCGGGTTGACGATGGCATCGGCATCAGGCAGCTCCTGACCCGGCAAATGGTGATCGGTAACCAGTACCTGCATTCCGGCCACCTTGGCCGCCGCCACCCCGGCGATGCTGGAGATGCCGTTATCCACCGTGATCAGGAACTCGGCGCCGCGGGCCACCGCCAGCTCGACGATCTCGGGGGTGAGGCCATAACCGAACTCGAAGCGGTTGGGCACCAGAAAATCGATATGGCGCCCCCCCATGGCGCGCAGGGCCAGCACACACAGCGCCGAGCTGGTGGCGCCGTCGCAGTCGAAGTCGCCGACGATAAGGATCCGTTTCTGGGTAGTCAGGGCATCCGCCAGCAGAGGCACCGCACGCTCCATCCCATAGAGGCGCTGGGGAGGCAGCAACTGGCTGGCGCTGCGCTCGAGCAGAGCGGGATCCTCTACGCCACGGCTGGCGAAGATTTGGCGAAGCAGGGGGTGCAGGGTGGCGGGGAGATGGGAATCATCAACTCGCGGACGACGACGGATTTGCAGGGGCATCAATGTGATCCAGTATCTTGAGCAGTTGTTCCGGGCTCTGGTAGCCCCTTACCAGATCTCCATCAGAGGAGACCCAGGCAGGCAGTACCTTGACCCCCAACCACTGGCTCAGGCCAATATTCTCGATAAGGGTCTCACTACATTCCTTTTGAGGCAAATAGGCTTTGAAGGGATCATTCTGTAGCAGGGGATCCTTGCACCAGTGGGAAGCCTGTCCTGCATGTTCAATCACGGGGTAGAGCTCGACACTGACCCCGGACGCCTGCAGATGTTGCAGCGTGCCGGACAGCTGGCGACGAGCGGCATCCTGCTCACCGAAAAAGAGCGCAACCCGATGACGCTCATTACTGGCCTGGAGCACGACCGGTGTATGGGTCACCTGGGACAAGCCCAGTCGACGCTGCTCGCGCATGCCCGAGATGGTGAGGTTCTTCATGTTATGAGTCATATCCAGCATGACCCCCTGCACCACATAGTTCCCCTTGGCATCGCTGTAGAGCACCCCTTGTGAAGTGCCCAGCATATAGAGCCCGGGAATGGGGGTCTGTTCCACCAGATAAACAGAGACCCCTAACCGGGCGGTAATGGTCTGTTTCAAGGTTTGGGTATCCATCCCCGCTCTGGCAGCAAATGTGCACAAAAGCATCATTCCCAGTAGTAAATACTTCACTTGTTTACTCACGTGGTATGAATGAATCGACCCAGCAAACTACAGCAGCGCAGCTCATCATTCAACCAGCTAATTATCAAAAAATTAATATCACTTTGTACCAAAAAAATGGTTCTCCCCGATTGCCAAGGACTCATAACGCCCGCAAGCTAGTCAGGACGACAGGAATAACGCAGCTTAGCCTCTGTTTTTCCTGACAATAGTTCACCCTTTGGCCAGGGTAATCAACGCGCTATCTTGTTTAATTTCGGAGGAAATAATGAGTCTGATTCAAGAGTTCAAAGCCTTTGCCGCCCGCGGCAACGTCATCGACATGGCCGTCGGTATCATCATCGGTGCCGCCTTCGGCAAAATTGTCTCCTCTTTTGTCGGTGACGTGATCATGCCGCCCATCGGCCTGATCCTGGGCGGCGTGGACTTCAGCGACCTGGCGGTCACCTTGAAGGCTGCAGAAGGGACAACACCCGCCGTGGTCATCGCCTATGGCAAGTTCATCCAGACCATCATCGACTTTCTGATCATATCTTTCGCCATCTTCATGGGACTGAAGGCCATCAACACCCTCAAGAAAAAGCAGGAAGAGGAAGCCGCCGCCCCGGCAGGCCCGACCAAGGATCAGGAGCTGCTGACCGAGATCCGTGATCTGCTGAAATCCCAGCAAGGGAAATAAGCGCCATCTCCTGTCGTGTAGAGATAAAAAAACCGCCTGCTGGCGGTTTTTTGTTTTTGGGAGGTCAGCCACTCAGGCTCTGGGGTGGTGCTCCCCGTGCAGCGCCTTGAGACGCTCGTTGGCCACATGGGTGTAGATCTGGGTGGTGGAGAGATCCGCATGGCCCAGCAGCATCTGTACCACCCGCAGGTCGGCGCCGTGGTTGAGCAGATGGGTGGCAAAGGCGTGGCGTAAAGTGTGAGGGGATAGCTCGCCGTTAATCCCGGCCCGCAGGGCATAGAGCTTGATGCGATGCCAGAAGGTCTGGCGGGTCATCATACGAGCCTGCTTGGAGGGAAATACCACGTCCGAGCTGGTGCCTCCCAGCAGCAGGGTACGGGCCTCACGGTAGTAACGCTCCAACCAGTACATCGCCTCCTCGCCCATCGGCACCAACCGCTCCTTGTTGCCCTTGCCCACCACACGCACCAAACCCTGACGCAGGCTGACATGCTCGGCGGTGAGCCCTACCAGCTCGGAAACCCGCAGCCCGGTAGCGTAGAGCAGCTCCAGCATCGCCTTGTCCCGCAGCTCCAGCGGGTCATCCACCAGCGGCGCACTCAGTAGAGCTTCCACTTCCGTTTCGCTTAAATCTGAGGGGAGTTTTTTCGGCAGCTTGGGCCCCTCCAGCAACACGGTCGGATCATCGCTGCGCAGCTTCTCACGGTTGAGATACTGATAGAAACGGCGCAGGGACGAGAGAAAGCGGGCGGTGCTGCTGGCCGCAAACTGGTGATCGACCCGCCAGGCGAGGTAGTGCTGGATCTCGTCCATCCCCGCCAGCAGCAGCGAGCACCCCTGCTCGTCGAGCCAGAGGGAGAACTTCTCCAGATCGCTGCGATAGGAGCTGACCGTGTTGTCAGACAATCCCCGCTCCAGCCAGAGGGCGTCGAGGAAGGGTTCAATCAGGGGATGGGGGTCAGGCTTGCTCATGGTGCGCTGCAATCAGGGGATCAATGGCCCATTGTAACGCGCCAACTCCTTGGAAAGACAAGGCACTTTCATTGGAAAGATAAGGCGCGTTTGCCACGCCCCTTACCGAGCGGTGAAGGTCGAATGGCAATCTGCTAGACTGGCGCCCTCCCCTTACGTTACCCATCGTGTTGCCAACATGGCGCTGCCCACACGAGCATGCGAGAACGCGCCAAAAGCAAGCGAGAAAGCGCCAACAGAGAGAAGAGCGATGAAGATTGGTCTGTTTTACGGTTCCACCACCTGCTACACCGAGATGGCAGCCGAGAAGATCCGCGCCCTCATCGGCCCCGAGCTGGTGGATATTCACAATATCAAGGATGTCTCCCTGCGCCGGATGGAGGATTACGAGATCCTGATCCTCGGCATCTCCACCTGGGATTTTGGCGAACTGCAGGAGGACTGGGAGTCCCGCTGGGAAGATATCACCGATCTCCATCTGGAGGGACGCATCGTCGCCCTGTTTGGCCTCGGCGATCAGCTCGGTTATGGCGAATGGTTCCAGGACGCCCTCGGCATGCTGCACGATCAGCTGGTGCCAAAAGGGGTCAAGCTGGTGGGCTACTGGCCCAACGAAGGGTACGAATTCGATGCCTCCAAGGCACTGATCGACGATGGCCGTCACTTCGTCGGGCTGGCGCTGGACGATGCCAATCAGTATGACCAGACCGATCCGCGCATCGAGCAGTGGGTCGAACAGATCCTGAGCGAAATCCACGCCCTGCTCTGATCTTTTTCACTCATCTCAAGGCGGCCACTCCCTGTGGATGTGGCCGCCCGGGCGCAGTTATCGCACCGGTTTTCTCAATCGGTATCATCGCATGACGCTATAGCGACTTTTTTGTGCTGGTCTGCAACAATGGACTCGACATCCCATAACAATCAGAGCCGGATGTCGGAAGCAAACGGACAGACCAGAAAAGGATATTCTATGACCCCATTCTCCCTGTTGGCCCCCGCCATCGCCCGTGACGTGCTCGATCACGCGCTGGCACTGGGTGCCGATTTCGCCGAGCTGTTTGTCGAGCGCAAGCGCCGCAGCCAGCTCAGCCTGCTCTCCAGCCAGATAGAGAACATCAGCGGTGGCCTCGATTTCGGCATCGGCGTGCGCCTCTGTTACGGCCACAAGGTGCTCTACGGCTACACCAACCAAGCCAGCCGCGACGAGCTGCTGCGCATCGTCACCCTGCTGGCGGCCAAAGACCGCCGCGACCCCGTGGTGACCGCCACCGCCTTCGATTTCACCCGCCTGAGCGATCGCAACCCGGTGGCCCTGCCCTTGTCGGTAGACAAGCTGCTGGAGCAGAAGATCGCCTATCTGCACGCCATGGATGCGGTGGCCCGTGCCGAGAGCAGCAAGGTGAGCCAGTTCTCCGGCAACGTGCTGGGCTGGGAGCAGGAGGTGGAGATCTTCAACAGCGAAGGGGTGCAAGTCGCCGATCGCCGCCACTACAACCGCATCATGGCCCAGACCATCGCCATGGAAGGGAGCGAGCAGAGCGTCGGTTACGAGGCCCCCGGCGCCCTGATGGGGTGGGAGCATGCCGATCGCATCGATCCGCGCGATCTGGCGCTCACTGCCACCCGTCAGGCACTGGTGAAACTGGGGGCGGCCCCCTGTCCGAGCGGCACCCTGCCGGTCATCATGGAGAACGGCTTTGGCGGCGTCATCTTCCACGAGGCGTGCGGCCACCTGCTGGAGACCACTTCGGTAGCCAAGAAGGCCTCGGTGTTCCACGACAAGATGGGCCAGCTTATCGCCAATCCGGTGGTCAATGCGGTGGATGAAGGCTTGCAGAGCAACGCCTGGGGCTCCATCAACGTCGATGACGAGGGGATGGCGACCCAGCATACCCAGCTCATCAAGGACGGGGTACTGACCGGCTTTCTGGTGGACAGAATGGGCGCCCTCAAGACGGGTTACGCCCGCACCGGCTCGGGGCGGCGCGAATCCTACAAGTACGCCCCCACCTCGCGCATGCGCAACACCTATATCGAGCCGGGCAACCACAGCCTCGACGATATGCTGGCCACGGTAGAGCACGGCATCTACGCCAAGAAGATGGGGGGCGGCTCGGTACAGCCCGGCACCGGCGAGTTCAACTTCAATGTGCAGGAGGCCTACCTCATCGAGCACGGCAAAATCACCAAACCGCTCAAGTCGGCCACCCTGATCGGCACTGGCCCGCAGGTGCTGAAAGAGATCTCCATGGTGGGCCGCAATCTGGCACTGGCCGCCGGCATGTGCGGCTCGGTCTCGGGCTCGGTCCCCACCTCGGTGGGCCAGCCGGCGCTGAAAGTGGACAATATTCTGGTGGGAGGGAACGCCTGATGAGCCAGCTCGACATGAACCAACTGCTCACCCGCCTGCTCGACAAGGTGGCCGACCTCAACGCCGAGGCAGACATCATCGCCAATCAGGAGAAGGCCTTCTCCCTCAAGGCAGACAAGGGCGAGCTGGGTGAATACAAGGTCACCAGCAGCCAGCAGCTCGGCATTCGCCTGATCAAAGAGGGTCGGGTCGGCATCGCCTACTCGGAATCCCTCGATGAGCTGGCTCTGGATGCAATGCTGCAAGATGCGCTCGATGCCAGCCGCTTTGCCAAGGTGGATGCGGATCAGCGCATCTCGGTGGCCAATAGCCGGATCACCACAGATTGCGCCGAGATCAACCAGCCCGATACCACGCCGGTTGAGGAGAAGATCGCTCTGGCCCTGCGTCTGGAATCTGACATGCTGGCCATGCCCGATGTGAGCGGCGCCCCCTACAACAGCTTCTTTGAAGGGGAGAACCAGATCTGGCTCGCCAACAGTCAGGGCACCCTCTGCCAGCACGGCGAGTTCAACGTCGGCTGCTACACCTCGGCGCTGGTGGAACGGGATGGCCGCCAGTCGATGCACTCGCAGGGCCAGTATGGCCGTCGCTTCGACGAGCTCGATAGCCAGCGACTCATCGAGCAAATCTACGCCATCGCCGATGGCCTGCTGCCCGGTGAAGCTGTGCCGAGCGGTCGCTACAGCGTCATCTTCAGTACCAACTGCTTTGCCAGCCTGTTTGGCTGCTTTCAGGGCGTGCTGTCGGGCAAGTGGGCCCAGCAGGGGATCAACCCCTGGCGCAGCAAGGTCGGCCAGAGCGTGGCGTCACGCTGGCTCACTGTGGAGAGCAGGGTCTATATGCCGGGCGGCATGAACATCAAGGCGTTTGATGGCGAGGGGGCGGCCACTTCGGATCTGCTGCTGATTGGCGAAGGGGAGCTGAAAACCCTGCTCCACAACAGCGCCACCGCCCGCCACTTTGGCGTCGCCAGCAACGGCTCGGCCGCTCGCGGTGCCCGCAGCGCCCTCGATGTGACCGCTCGCCATCTGGTGTTTGGCGCGGGCCCCCACTGCGAAGCGGAAGTGCAAAGCGGCGACTATCTGGAGCTGGTCAAGCTGGACGGTCTGCATTCCGGTGCCGATGCGGTGAGCGGTGACTTCTCCTTTGGCGCGTCGGGTTTCCTCTGCCGCGATGGGGTGCGACTGCAGCCGGTGCGCGGCATCACGGTAGCAGGCAACTTCTACCGCCTGCTGGGCGAGCTGGAAGCGGTCGGTGACACCATGCACCACAACGACAGCAAGGGCTTCTACGCCCCGCTTATCCGTTTTGGTGGCCTCTCCGTCGCGGGCAAGTAAACGTCCCGACGAAACCTGCAAGTAAGAAAAAGGCGCCTGATGGCGCCTTTTTGCTCGTTATCTCGTCCACATTGATGGCATGACTCAGGGCGAGAGCGGCTCGCGATGATACTCGGCGCAGCCGCATTCGGGGCAAGTATCGAGCTGCTGGGGATGCAGCACGGTATGGCGCCAGCCACACTGGTCGCACACCATGACCCCGAGCCCCACCCAGTCACCCGCTTCGTAAACACCCTTATGCTCCAGCTCGTCGGCCAGCTCCCGCCACTCCACCTGGGCGCGGTCGGTCACATCCGCCAGCCAGGACCAGGCGGTGTCTTTGAGGGCCAACATAAAAGCAGACTCTTCCACCTGCGCACTATCGTCATGGCGCCCCTCGTCATAGTTGCCCAGATCCCGCTTCACGTACTCGGCGATGAGCGCCAGTTCGTCCTGAGTGAGGTCGCTGGCCGCCTCCAGATAGGCCTGCACCTTGGCAATCATCCGGTTGAGGCGCTCCCCCTGGAACTCTTCTGTCTCTTGCCACTGTTTTTGCAGCTCGGCAATGAAGGCTTCGTACCCTTTTTGACGTTTGTCCATGGCTCTAACTCCTCTACTAAACCCTGATCTGGCCCGGCTTAAGGCCCAAGGGACGCTGGCGGTTGTTGCCGCCGCAGGATATGGGTATTCTATTGCGATTTCCCAGCTGATTTATCTATTCATTTCACAGATCCGGATGTCACCAATGCAAGAGCAATACGTTCCCCAATCAATCGAACCAGCAGTGCAAAAGCACTGGGATGCCAAGAAAACCTTCAAGGCCGTGGAGAAGGTAGACAAGGAGAAGTTCTACTGCCTGTCCATGTTCCCCTATCCGTCTGGTCGACTACACATGGGGCACGTTCGTAACTACACCATAGGTGATGTGATCTCCCGTTATCAACGCCTCAATGGCAAGAACGTGCTGCAACCCATAGGTTGGGATGCATTCGGTCTGCCGGCCGAGAACGCAGCGATCAAAAACAATACCGCGCCGGCGCCCTGGACCTACGAAAACATCGAATACATGAAGAACCAGCTGAAGATGCTGGGTCTGGGTTATGACTGGGATCGTGAAATCGCCACCTGCAAACCAGATTACTACCGCTGGGAGCAGTGGTTCTTCACCAAGCTCTACGAGAAGGGTCTGGTCTACAAGAAGACCTCTTCCGTCAACTGGTGCCCGAACGACATGACAGTGCTGGCCAACGAACAGGTGGTCGACAACTGCTGCTGGCGCTGTGACACCCCGGTGGAACAGAAAGAGATCCCCCAGTGGTTCATCAAGATCACCGACTACGCCGAAGAGCTGCTCAACGACATCGACAATCTGGAAGGCTGGCCGGAAATGGTCAAGACCATGCAGCGCAACTGGATTGGCTGCTCCGAAGGGGTCAACATCAGCTTCGCCATCGAGGGTCAGGCTGAGCAGCTGGAGGTCTACACCACCCGTCCGGACACCTTCATGGGCGTCACCTATGTCGGTATCGCCGCCGGTCACCCGCTGGCGCTGCAAGCAGCCCAGAACAATCCGGAGCTGGCCGCCTTTATCGAAGAGTGCAAGAACACCAAGGTAGCCGAAGCCGAGCTGGCCACCATGGAGAAGAAGGGCATGGCCACCGGCCTCTATGCCATTCACCCGCTGGATGGCCGCAAGGTACCGGTCTGGGTCGCCAACTTCGTGCTGATGAACTACGGCACCGGCGCCGTGATGGCAGTTCCGGCCCACGATCAGCGTGACTTCGAATTCGCCACCAAATATGGCCTCGACATCAAGGCTGTCATCAAACCGGTTGATGGCGACGTCGACGTGAGCGAAGCGGCTTATACCGAGAAGGGCGTGCTGTTCAACTCCGGCGAGTTTGACGGTCTCGACTTCCAGGGCGCCTTCGATGCCATCGCCAGCAAGCTGGAAGGGCTCGGCAAGGGCAAGCGCACCGTCAATTACCGCCTGCGTGACTGGGGTGTCTCTCGTCAGCGCTACTGGGGTGCCCCCATCCCGATGCTGACCCTAGCTGACGGTACCGTAGTGCCGACGCCGGAAGACCAGCTGCCGGTGCTGCTGCCGGAAGATGTGGTGATGGATGGTATCCAGAGCCCGATCAAAGCCGATGCCGAGTGGGCCAAGACCACCTACAACGGTCAGGAAGCGTTCCGCGAGACCGATACCTTCGACACCTTTATGGAGTCCTCCTGGTACTACGCGCGCTACTGCTCGCCAGACTACGACAAGGGCATGCTGGATCCGGCTGCTGCCAACCACTGGCTGCCGGTGGATCAGTACATCGGCGGTATCGAGCACGCCTGTATGCACCTGCTCTACGCCCGCTTCTTCCACAAGCTGCTGCGTGACGCCGGTCTGGTCAACAGCGATGAGCCGTTCAAGCGTCTGCTCTGCCAGGGCATGGTGCTGGCCGACGCCTTCTACTACAAAGACGAGAAGGGCGGCAACGTCTGGGTCAGCCCGACTGACGTCAAGGTAGAGCGTGACGAGAAGGGTCGCATCACCAAGGCCATCGACAACGAAGGTCGTGAGGTAATGCACTCCGGCATGACCAAGATGTCCAAGTCCAAGAACAACGGCATCGACCCGCAGCTGATGGTCGAGCGTTACGGCGCCGATACCGTCCGTCTGTTCATGATGTTCGCCTCTCCGGCCGAGATGACACTGGAGTGGTCCGACTCCGGCGTAGAGGGTGCCCAGCGCTTCCTGCGTCGCCTGTGGCGCGTCACCTTCGAACACGTTTCCGGTGGCGCCGTTGCCGCACTCGATGTCGCTGCTCTCACCAACGAGCAGAAAGCGGTACGCCGTGAACTGCACAAGACCATCGCCAAGGTAAGCGATGACGTGGGTCGCCGTCAGACCTTCAACACCGCCATCGCCGCCATCATGGAGCTGATGAACAATCTGGCCAAGCTCGGCTCCGACGAGCAGGACCGCGCCCTGATGCAGGAAGCGCTGGAAGCCGTGGTGGTCATGCTCTACCCCATCACCCCGCACATCGGCTTCGAGCTGTGGAAGATGCTGGGCAAGGGCGACGACATCGATCACGCAGCCTGGCCGGTGGCCGATGAAGCGGCCATGGTCGAGACCGAGAAGCTGGTGGTGGTGCAGATCAACGGCAAGATGCGCGGCAAACTGACCGTACCGGCCGAGATCAGCCAAGCTGATGTCGAGAAGCTGGCGATGGCCGATGCCTCCGTACAGAAGTTCACCGACGGTCTGACCGTGCGCAAGGTGATCTATGTACCTGGCAAGCTGCTCAACATTGTCGCTAACTGATCGGTCGCCAACGAGCGTTGCCAATCTGTGACAGCAAACGGATGATAACGGCGGGCCCTGCGCCCGCCGCTTTCCCTTAATGCAAAGAGGATTTTCTATGGGCACCATCTTCACCCGCTGGATGGCCATCGTGCTGGCAGGTCTGCTGCTGCAAGGCTGCGGCTTTCACATGCGCGGCAACGGCATTCCGAGCGAGCTGATGACCATGAAGGTCGTGGGCGACAACAAGAGCGACTTCTACCGGATGGTCACCACCCGCCTGAAGGCCTCTGGCGTGACCCTGGCCGACAAGGAGGGCATTCCGGTGCTCACTCTGGGCGGCGTAGGCAGCACCAGTCAGGTCGCCTCGGTCAACGCGCTGGGGACGGACACCGAATATGTGCTGGGCTTTGGTACCCAGTTCACCATCTCGGTACCGGGCAAGCCGACTCAGGTCTTCCCCATCAACTTCAACCGCAGCTTCCTCAACAAGCCGGATGCAGCGCTCGCCTCTTCTCGTGAGCAGGAGCAGCTCAACCGCGAGATGCAGGAGCAGGCGGCCAATCAGGTGATCCGGCAGTTGAGTCAGGTCAGCTTCTGATGCGGATTTACCCGGAACAATTTGGTGACCACCTCAAAGCAGGGCTTCGGCCCTGCTATCTCGTTTTTGGCGACGAGCCCCTGTTGCGACTGGAGGCCATCGATGCCATCCGTCAGGTCGCCCGCAAGCAGGGTTTCGATGAGCGCCACACCTTCGTGGTAGAACAGGGGCTGGACTGGAATCAGGTCTACGATGCCTGTCAGGCCATGAGCCTCTTCTCCGCCCGCCAGATCATCGAGCTGGAGCTGCCCGCCAAGGTGGACAAGGATCTCGCTGCCCGCATCAGCGAAATTGGCAAGCAGCTTCATCCCGACCTGCTGCTGGTGCTGAGTGGCGGTCGCCTCAACCAGACCCAGATGAAGGCAGCCTGGTTCGACAAGCTCTACCAGATTGGCACCTATGTGCCGGTCAACCATCCGGAGCCCAAGTTCTTCCCGCGCTGGATGAGCGCCCGTTTTGCGCGTTTCGGCCTCAAGGCGCTGCCGGATGCCATCAACTTCATGTGCCACTCCTACGAGGGCAACCTGCTGGCCGCCAGCCAGGAGATCGAGAAGCTGACCCTGCTCTCGCCGCCCCAGCCCATCAGCGTCACCTATCTGCAAGAGACCATTATCCGCCACGCCCACTTCACCCCGTTCCAGCTGGTCGATACCCTGCTGGAGGGCAAGGTGAACCGGGCCCAGCGCATTCTGGCCGCCCTGCGGGCCGAAGGCACCGAGCCGGGGATGCTGGCCTGGACCCTCTGCCGCGAGCTGGAGCAGCTGACCGAGCTGTCGTTGGCGATGCGCAACGGCCAGCCGCTGGGTGAGCACTTCAGCCGCCTGCGCATCTGGCAGAGCCGCCAGCAGCTCATTCAGCAAGCACTGACCCGCCTGCCGTTTGCCAAGTTGCAGCAACTGTGGCAGCTGATGGCCCAGCTGGACGATGCCCAGCGCCGCTTCGATACCGAACAGGCGTGGCTGATGCTGCAGACCATTGCCCTCGGCTTTCGTGATGGCACCCCGCTGCCGCTGGTGATGGAGAGTGCGCCATGCTGAAGGCGCCTGTCGGTTTGCTTGGCGGCACCTTCGACCCTATCCATATCGGTCATCTTCGCCCGGCCATCGAGGCGCGCGATGCCCTCGGGCTGGCCGAAATGCGGCTGATCCCGAACCATATCCCGCCCCACCGTGACAATCCGTTCTGCTCCAGCGAACAGCGCCTTGCCATGGTCAAACTGGCGGCGGCGGAGAACCACCACTTTGTGGTAGATGAGCGGGAGCTGAGACGGGACAAGCCCTCTTACACCATCGATACCCTGATCGAGCTGCGTCGTGAACTGCCCGATACGCCGCTCTGTTTTCTGATGGGGATGGATTCCCTGCTGAGCCTGCCAAGCTGGCACCGCTGGCAGGAGCTGCTCGACTATGCCCATCTGGTGGTGAGCGTACGGCCGGGCTGGCAACCGGATTATCCGGCCGAGGTGGCGCAGTTGCTGGCGCTCCAGCACACCACGGATGCCAACGCGCTGCATCTGCGTCTGTCCGGCCATATCTGGCTGGCGGACAACCAGCCCATCGAACTGTCAGCCACCCGACTGCGGGCCTTGCTGGATGCGGGACAAGACACCCGCTACCTCTTGCCCGAGTCGGTTGCGCACTATATTGATCAACAGGGGCTCTACCGCGCCAACCGCCGCTAGCCTCTGTCGTAATCCCGCCTCACCCGATGGGAAACGGGAGTGACCATGATATAATCCGCCGCCCTGACGCAAACGCTGCGCGCCGGAATACAGGAGAGACTCATTGCAAGGCCAAGAATTGCATGCCTTTATCATCGACAAGATCGATGACATGAAAGGCCGCGACATCATCACCCTCGATGTACGCGGCAAATCCAGCATTACTGACACCATGATCATCTGTTCCGGCAACTCCAGTCGTCACGTCAGCGCCATTGCCCACCATCTGGCCAGCGAAGCCCGCCACGCGGGTCTGGATCTGCTGAGCGTGGAAGGACAACTGAGCGGTGAATGGGTGCTGGTAGATATGGGCTCGGTGATCGTGCATGTGATGCAGGATGAACATCGTGACTTCTACCAACTGGAAAAGCTGTGGAGCGGTGCCGCTCAAATGAATACGCAATAAGAGCACAAGTGTAACGACCATGAAGATCCAGTTGATTGCGGTGGGCACCAAGATGCCCGCCTGGGTAGAGCATGGCTTCGAAGAGTATCGTCGCCGCTTCCCCAAAGACATGCCATTTGAACTCGTCGAGATTGGCGCAGGCAAACGGGGCAAAAATGCCGACATTCCGCGCATCCTGCAGAAGGAAGGGGAAGCCATGCTGGCGGCTGCGGGGCGCTCGCGCATCGTCACCCTCGACATTCCGGGCAAGCCCTGGACCACGGAGCAGTTGGCTACCCAGCTGGAGGCGTGGAAACTCGATGGCCGCGATGTCGCGCTGCTGGTAGGCGGGCCGGAAGGCTTGTCCCCCGAGTGCAAGGCTGCAGCCGAACAGAGCTGGTCACTGTCACCGCTCACCCTGCCCCATCCGCTGGTGCGGGTGCTGGTGGCAGAGAGCCTCTACCGTGCCTGGAGCATAACGACCAATCACCCTTATCACAGAGAGTGAACCATGCCGCTCCTGCTGTTATTGCCCCCCACAAACCCGAGGTAAAGGCATGCTGAAACAACGCATCGAGATGCGCGATCACAGTGCCGAGGGCAATCTGTTCTTCCGGCGCACCCTGGTAGCCTACATCGGCATCGTCGTGCTGATGCTGGTGCTGCTGGGCAATCTCTATTATCTGCAGGTCGAGTCCTACGACACCTACCAGACGCGTTCCAACTCCAACCGCATCCGGGTAGTGCCGGTGGCGCCACCCCGGGGTCTCATCTACGACACCAACGGCGTGCTGCTGGCGGAGAACCGCCCGGTCTACAGTCTGGAAATCGTCCCGGAAGAGACTAGGGATCTTGAAAAAACCGCTGACCAGCTGATCGCCCTGCTGGGGCTGCCGGAAGGCACCAAAGAGAAGTTTCTGACCGAGGTGAAACGCCAACGTCGCTTCAAGCCGGTCCCTCTCTACGAAAAGCTGACCGAATATCAGGTGGCACTCTTCTCGGTCAACCAGCACAACTATCCGGGAGCCAGTATCGAGGCTTACCTCAAGCGCTACTACCCGTTTGGCGACACCCTGACCCATGCGCTGGGTTATGTGGCCAAGATCAACACCCGCGACGTGGAGCGTCTCGAAAAAGAGGACAAACTCGCCAACTATGCCGCCACCAAGGATATCGGCAAGCAGGGGGTGGAGAAGTATTACGAGGATGAGCTGCACGGGGTGGCGGGTTATCAGGAGGTCGAGGTCAACAACCGCGGCCGGATTGTCCGCACCCTCAAGTTCCAGCCTCCGGTTCCGGGCAAGGATATCTACCTCAATATCGACGTCCGGATGCAGCTCAAGGCCCAGCAACTGCTGGCCGGCCAGCGTGGTGCCATCGTGATGATGAACCCGAAAACCGGTGCCATCCTGGCGCTGGAGTCGAGCCCGAGCTATGACCCCAACCTGTTCGTGACAGGCATATCCAGCTCCAACTACTCGGCACTGCTCAACGATCCGGCACGGCCGCTGGTGAACCGTACCACTCAGGGGATCTATGCCCCCGCCTCCACCGTCAAACCCATGATGTCCATCATGGGCCTCAACGAGGGGGCCATTACCCCGGGCTACCGCTATTTCGGCGGCCCGAGCTTCTCCATTCCCGGCACCACCAAGAAGTTCCGTGACTGGCGCCGCTGGGGCCACGGCTGGCTCGATGTCTATCGCGCCATCGAGGTCTCGGCCGATACCTACTTCTACGATCTCGCCTATCGGGTCGGTATCGACAAGATCCACAGCTATATGACCAAGTTCGGTTTCGGTCAGTACACTGGCGTCGATCTCTATGAAGAGACCAAGGGCGTCATGCCGTCTCGCGACTGGAAGATGGCCCGCTGGCGCCAGCCCTGGTATCAGGGTGACACCATCTCGGTCGGTATCGGTCAGGGCTACTGGAGCGCGACACCGCTCCAGCTGGCCAAGGCGATCAGCATCCTGACCCAAAACGGCCACGACGTGACGCCGCACTTGCTCAAGAGCACCGCTTCGCAGGCGGGGGTGGTCGATGCCCCGGTCAACCCCAACATCGCCCTCAAGCTCAAGAGCGACAGCTACTGGAAAGTAGCCCAGGACGGCATGTGGCGCGTCAACCATGGCAGTGAAGGCAGTGGCCGTCATGCATTTGCAAAGGCCCCCTACTCGTCAGGTGGTAAATCAGGCACTGCGCAGGTAGTCGGTTTGAAGGAAAATCAGGTCTACAACATCAAGACCGTCAAGGCGGAACATCGCGATAACGCCCTGTTCGTTGCCTATGCCCCCTTTGAGGCGCCCAAAGCGGTCGTCGCACTGGTGCTGGAAAACTCCATTGGTGGTGGTGGTGGCCGGGCTGCATCGCCCATTGCACGCCAGATGCTGGATGCCTATCTGCTGCCCCCAGATCCGCAACTGCCACCGGCACCGGAAAAGCCGTCCCAACCGAGTGAGGTCGCCCCCCATGAGTAATTCAGCCCGCCAGCAGAGTATCTGGTACAAGCTGCATATCGACCTGCCCCTGCTGCTCGGTCTGTTGGCCGTTGTTGCTCTCTCCATGGTGGTGCTCTACTCAGCGTCAGGCCAGGATATGGACTCCATCGTGCGCCAACTGGTGCGCGGCGGCCTCGCCTTTGCCCTGATGATCGGCATGGCCCAGCTCCCTCCCTCCCTCTACGCCCGCTGGTCGGTGCCGCTGTTCGCCGTGGTGGTGCTGATGCTGATTGCGGTAGACGTGTTCGGCCATATCGGCAAGGGAGCCCAGCGCTGGCTCGATCTCGGCTTTATGAAGTTCCAGCCCTCCGAAGTGATGAAGCTCTCCATGCCCATCATGGTGGCGGCCTGGCTCAGCCGCCACTCGCTGCCCCCCAAGTTCAGCCATGTGGTGATCGCTCTCATCATGGTGCTGCTGCCCACCCTGCTGATCGCCGCCCAGCCGGACCTTGGCACCTCCATTCTGGTGGCCGCCTCCGGCTTCTTCGTGATCTTTCTGGCGGGGCTCAGCTGGTGGCTGATCGGTCTGGCGGTACTGCTGCTGCTTGCCTTTATGCCGGTGCTCTGGTTCTTCCTGATGCACGACTACCAGCGTCAGCGGGTGCTGATGCTGCTCGACCCAGAGAAGGATCCGCTCGGCCGCGGCTACCACATCATCCAATCCAAGATTGCCATCGGCTCCGGTGGCGTCTTCGGCAAGGGGTGGCTGCAAGGGACCCAGTCCCAGCTGGAGTTCTTGCCCGAGCGCCACACCGACTTCATCTTCGCGGTATTTAGCGAGGAGTTCGGTCTGGTGGGGGTTGCCCTGCTGCTGGTGCTCTATCTCTATGTCATCAGCCGCTGTCTGTTTATCTCGATGCAGGCCCAGAACAGCTTCGAGCGACTGCTGGGCGGCGCCATCACCCTCACCTTCTTCGTCTATGTGTTCGTCAACATGGGCATGGTGAGCGGCATCCTGCCGGTGGTGGGGGTGCCCCTGCCGCTGGTGAGCTATGGCGGCACCTCCATGGTGACCCTGATGGCCGGCTTTGGCATACTGATGTCCATCCAGACTCATAGAAGGCTGCTGGCCTGATGAGACGGGTTGGATTGCTGCTCTCGCTAGCCACCATCATGGCGACCGCCGCCGTGGCGCCGGATCGGTTGGCCCTGCTCGCCGACCAGCAGCAGGTGCCGCTGGCGGAGCTGCAAGCTGCCGTCGCCCGCGCCCAGTTACGGCAGGAGGTGCTCGACACCATCAGCAAGCCGTGGGAGGCCAAACCCTGGCATCGCTACCGGCCGCTGTTTGTTACCCCAGATCGCATCCGTGACGGCCAGCAGTTCTGGCAGCAACATGCCGAGACACTGACCCGCGCGGAGCAGACCTATCGGGTGCCCGCCTCGCTCATCGTGGCCATCATAGGGGTCGAGACCTTCTACGGTCGCCAGATGGGCCGTCATCCGGTGCTCGATAGCCTCTACACCCTGGGGTTCCACTACCCGGAGCGCAGCGACTTCTTTGCCAAGGAGTTTGCCCAGCTGGTGGTGCTGGCCAAAGAGGAAGGGTGGCAACTCGATGCCCTCAAGGGCTCCTATGCCGGCGCCATGGGGATGGGGCAGTTCATGCCCTCCAGCTACCGCCACTATGCCGTCGATTTTGACGGGGATGGCAAGCGGGATCTGTTTGCCAACCCGGTCGATGCCATCGGCAGCGTGGCCAACTATTTTGCCAGCCACCAGTGGCGCTGGGGCGAATCCGTGGTGGAACCAGCCCAGATCGGGCTAATGGCGGTCGAACCTTTGCTGAGATCTGAGCCCGAGCTCACACAACAGTGGTCAGAACTGGCGGCGGCAGGGATTGAGCTCGCCACGCCGCTGGCCCCGCAGACGCCGGTCAAGTTGCTGGCGCTTGCCCAAGCCGATGGACCGGAATACTGGGTCGCACGGCATAACTTTTACGTGATCACCCGCTACAATCGCAGCCCACTCTACGCGATGGCGGTGTATCAACTTAGCCAAGCTATTCAGGAAGCGTATGCATCTTCGTCACAAACTCCTCCCGCTCAGTCTGAGCTTGTTGCTGGCCGCCTGTAGCAGCCAGCCGGAACAGAGCGCCCCTGTCGAGCCGCCTGCACCGGTCAGCAAGCCACCCGTTATCGAGATCCCGCAAGCCACCGGCGCCATCCCACGCCCGGAGCCCCTGAGCGCGAGCGGCAACCGGGACTACTGGATTGGCAAACAGAAAAACGAGGTGTGGCGCGATATCAAGCACTATAGCGAAGAGGGTTCCGCCAGCTGGCTGTCACCGGATCTGGATGGCCAGAATACCGCCAACGGCGATGTGCTGGACAGCAAGCTGTTCAGCGCCGCCCATCGCAACCTGCCCATCCCGAGCTATGTGCGGGTCACCAATCTGGACAACGGGCTGGAGACCATAGTACGAGTCAACGATCGCGGCCCTTTCAACAGCCCTCACCTGATCGACCTCTCCTATGCGGCGGCCAAGCAGCTGGAGATGGTCGATAGCGGCACAGCTCGCGTTCGACTGGAGCTGATCAACGACACCCCGGACCAGATGGTGATCATGGAACCGATGAAGCCCATCGAGATGACCCCGACCACCCCGCCAGCAACGGCATCCAACACAGTGGCGCAAGATGGCTTCCTGGGTGAACCGACCGCCCTGGCGATGGCGACCCCCGCCGCCGAACCCGCTCCCGTCAAGGCGCCCGCGACCACGCCCGCCAAAGCGGCACCTGTCAAGCCAGCTCCCGCCAAGACCGCAGCTCCTGCCAGCAGCGGTGATGGCAAGATGATCCAGGTACTGGCCAGCGGCTCCCGGGATCGGGCCGAGGCGATGGGCAAGGTGATGACCCAGCGCCATGGTGTGCCCTACCGGATTGAAGCCCATGGCGCCATCTTCCGGGTCTTGATCGGCCCGGTGGAGGCGGATAAACAAGCCGCACTGCTGGAAAAAGTACGGCAAGGGGGACTGGAACAGGCCTTTATCGTACCCTGATCCCTCCTCTGACAGCGGCGGTGACCAATCTCCCGGCCCCGCCATCACGTCGCTTTATGGCGTGATGGCAGGGATTGATGGATAAAAAACCAGTCATGATCGCCATGTCGGACTATAACCTGCGGGCGCATCTGGTATAGTTAGGCCCGCATTTTATCCCCATCTGGCTCGCAGGAATTTCAAGATGTCCAAATTTGCCCGTTCAGTTCTTCTGGCCTCACTGATCAGCGTAACCGCTCAGGCCAATACGCCGGTGCCGACACCCACGCCGAACGCCAACCCAGTGGTGGTTCCCGCCGCGCCGGAGATCTCCGCCAAGGCCCATATCCTGATCGACTACTACTCCGGTCAGGTGCTGGCCGAGCAGAACGCCGACGAGCGTCTGCCCCCTGCCAGCCTGACCAAGATGATGACCTCCTACATCGTTGGCGACGAGCTGCACAAGGGGAACATCAAGGGCACCGACATGGTGACCATCAGCCAGAACGCCTGGTCCAAGAACTACTCAGACTCCTCCAAGATGTTTATCGAGGTGGGCAAGCAGGTCTCTGTCGATGACCTGAACAAGGGCATCATCATCCAGTCCGGCAACGATGCCTGCGTCGCCATGGCCGAACATCTGGCCGGCAGTACCGACTCCTTCGCCAGCCTGATGAATGCCTGGGCCGCCAAGCTCGGCATGAAGGACACCCAGTTCAAGAACCCCCACGGTCTGGATGAAGAGGGTCACTACAGTACAGCCCGTGATATGGCCCGCCTGGGTCAGGCACTGATCCATGATCAGCCGGAGGAGTACAAGATCTACTCCCAGAAATCCTTCGTCTTCAACGGTATCACCCAGCACAACCGCAACCGCCTGCTGTGGGATCAATCCCTGCAAGTGGATGGCATCAAGACCGGCCACGTCAGCCAGGTCGGCTATAACCTGGTCTCCTCTGCCACCAACAACGAAGGCATGCGCCTGATCGCCGTGGTACTGGGCGCCAGCAGCGAAGCCTCCCGCGCCGCCGAGAGCAAGAAACTGCTCACCTACGGCTTCCGCTTCTTCCAGAGCCTGACTCCGTACAAGGCAGGCACCGAGCTGGTCACCCAGAAGATCTGGATGGGCGACAAATCTGAAGTGAAACTGGGCGTCGACAAGGATGTCTCCGTGCTGGTCACCCGCGGTCAGGGCAACAACCTCAAGGCAGACTTCCAGCTCGACAGCGAGCTGAAAGCCCCGTTGGCCAAGGGTCAACGCGTTGGTACCGTGTTCCTGAAGCAGGGTGACAAAGAGATCAAGCAGGTACCGCTGGTCGCTCTGGAAGAGGTGCAGGAAGGTGGCTTGATGAGCCGTCTGTGGGACTACCTGGTACTGCTGGTCACCAGCTGGTTCAAGTAATCCGACGCACAATCCTCACCAAACAGCGGCGCCAACAGGCGCCGCTGCTGTCTGCGCCGGACAATGGCAGTGAATAACCCTGTAAACTGCAGGTTCCGCCTTACCCTGATTTGTGGTAAAAAGCAGCACTTCCATCCTTGTCTGACCGCTCCCGGCCTTGATCCCGGAGTGTGCGGCGCCCATATAGGGTTTAGCCGCCCCCATACAGACTTGAAATGGCGGCCTCCACGGGCCATCGGCCACTAGCCATCCAAGATGAAGTCATCATGCTGATGACGAAAAAGGTGAGTAAATGAATACCAAGTTTGATGAACTGCTGGAGTTTCCCTGCAAATTCCCGTTCAAGGTACTCGGCATCGCGGATCCTGCGTTGCCGGATATGGTGGTTGAAGTGCTGCAGCAGCACGCTCCGGGTACCTACAGCCCGACCGTCCAGCCAAGCTCCAAGGGGAACTACCACTCGGTTCGCGTGACCGTGACAGCCCAGAGCAAAGAGCACATCGAAGCGATGTACACTGCGCTTGGCAAGATCGAGCTGGTGAAATACGTACTGTAATTTCTCTCTCGCCCCGTTCTGCGGGGCGACTGTTTTTGGCCGCAGCACGCCACGAGGACACCATGTCATCCCAGATCCCCGCTCAGCACAGCCTGATAGTCAGGCAGCTGGGTCGCCGCCCCTACCAGCCGGTATGGGACGCCATGAAAGCCTTCACCGACAACCGCACCAGCGACACCCCGGACGAGTTCTGGGTGGTCGAACATGACCCCGTCTACACCCAGGGCCAGGCCGGCAAGGCCGAACACCTGCTCAATCCGGGCAATATCCCGGTGGTGCAGAGCGATCGCGGCGGTCAGGTGACCTATCACGGCCCGGGCCAGCTGGTACTCTACGTCCTGGTGGATGTCCGCCGCTGCAAATTCTCGGTGCGCGAGCTGGTGACCGCGCTGGAAACAGCCATCATCAACACCTTGGCCAAAAGCAATATCCAGGCCTATGCCAAGGCAGATGCCCCCGGGGTCTATGTGAAAAATGACCTTGGCATGGAGGCCAAACTGGCCTCGCTGGGACTGCGCATCCGCAAGGGTTGCTCGTTCCACGGGCTGGCCCTCAACATCAACATGGACATGACCCCCTTCCTGCACATCAATCCGTGCGGCTATGCGGGCATGGCCATGACCCAGACCAGCGCCCTGGGCGGCCCGCAGAGCGTGGCCGAGGCGCAATCCATTCTGGTGGCCGAACTGGCCAGCCTGATTGGCTATCAGACAATAACAAACACCGAGAGTGAATCATGAGCAAACCCGTTCGTATGGAGCCGGGCGTCAAGCTGCGCGATGGCGACAAGATGGCCCTGATCCCGGTGAAATTCATGCCGGATCCCAACGAAGAAATCCTTCGCAAGCCGGACTGGATGCGGATCAAACTCCCCCCTTCCAGCCAGAAGATCGAACACATCAAGAGCACCTTGCGCAAGAACAAGCTGCACTCGGTCTGTGAAGAGGCTTCCTGCCCCAACCTGGCGGAGTGTTTCAACCACGGCACGGCCACCTTCATGATCATGGGCGCGATCTGCACCCGTCGCTGCCCCTTCTGCGACGTGGCCCACGGCCGCCCGCTGGCACTCGATCCGGAAGAACCGAAGAAGCTGGCGCTGACCATCAAGGAGATGAACCTCAAGTATGTGGTGATCACCTCGGTGGACCGCGACGATCTGCGCGACGGCGGTGCCCAGCACTTCGCCGACTGCATCCGCGAGATCCGCGAGCACAGCCCGCAGACCCGCATCGAGATCCTGACCCCGGACTTCCGTGGCCGGATGGAGCAGGCCCTTGAGGTGTTCCGCGAAACGCCGCCGGACGTCTTCAACCACAACCTGGAAACTGCGCCGCGCATGTATCGCGTCGCTCGCCCGGGTGCCGACTACAAGTGGTCGCTGGAGCTGCTGCGCCGTATCAAGGAGATGCACCCCCATGTACCGACCAAGTCCGGTCTGATGATGGGCCTTGGCGAGACCAACGAAGAGATCGTCGAGGTGCTCAAGGATCTACGCGCTCACGGCGTCAACATGCTGACCCTGGGTCAGTATCTGCAGCCAAGCCGCCACCACCTGCCGGTCAAGCGCTACGTGCCGCCAGCAGAGTTTGACGAGCTGAAAGATGTCGCCATGGAGCTGGGCTTTACCCACGCCGCCTGCGGTCCTTTCGTGCGCTCCTCCTATCACGCGGATCTGCAAGCCAAGGGCGAAGAGGTCAAGTAACCTCGCACGATAGAGCGGCCAGTAACCGCCACCCTCGCAATGAAAAAGAGCGCCTATTGGCGCTCTTTCTGTTGGTATCACTGACCGTTGCAGCTTGATCTACTCATCAGCCGTGGTCGAAGACCCCCTGCTGATGCCAGCGTTGCAACTGGGCCAACACCCGGGTCTCTCGCGCCGTCCACTGGGGACAGGGCCCCGCCAGCTGGGTCTTGTTGGTCTGCAGCGCTTCGTCGAGGCCAAACCAGCCGGGCACGAAGCCAAGGCGGATCTCGTAGGGCTGTGGCTGTGGCTCCACCAGTTGATCACCAATCCGGCACAAGTAGTACAGCGAGCGGATGCAGTAGGCATCGAACCCCGGCTCGCGGGCGGCGCGGTATTCCCGGGTCTCGCCAAGCAGGGTCCCTACTTCCAGCAACTCGGCACCGCACTCCTCCTTCAGCTCGCGGGCCAGCGCCACATGGTGGTTTTCCCCCGCTTCAACGCCGCCGCCAGGAAACATCAGATCACCGTTGACCCGGGAGTGGACCAGCAGCAACTCGTCGCCACGGAGTACTACGGCACGTACCGTAAGGCGTTCCAGGGTATGGCCATCGGTGATCACCTCGCCATGGACAAACGAGAGGGAAAAAGGTGCGGGCCAGCAGCTGGCCGGGGATAGTGCAATCATCAGAGCCTCAGTGCCGATAGCTGCCATGTTTCAGTTGATCGACTATTTCAGCCGCTCGCACGTCGTAGGCATCCTGATCTGTTTTGCTCAGGGTGTGATAAATACCAAAACGCCTGGCAGAGACCTCTGGCGCATCCTGAAAAGACTCACTCACCTTGCCCCACAGATAGGCCAGCCCGTACTGCTTCTGGCCCATATAGAGGGTGCTGAGGGAGGTGAGCAGGCGGCTGTTTATCTTGTCACCTTCCCGATAGAGGGAGAGGCCGTGATGCATGATGGAAATAGCTTTCTCGGGGTCGCTCTTGGCGTAGGCTCCGCCAAGGGCCAGCTGAAGTTCCGGTTCGTCGAGCACCTTGTTACCTTCCAGCGCCATAAACTGCTGACGGGCCAGCTCGTTGGTGTTGTTGGTCCAGTGCCAGAGCAGCAAGTAGGGATCCTGCGAGTTGCGGGTGGCCACATCGAGCTGGGCCAACTGTTCGCCAGCCGCCAGCATCCCCTCCACCCGTGGGCTCTTCTGCTCGCGGGCATTCTTATACTCGATGTTGGTAGAGCGCTCGGCACACTTAAGATAGCGCTCAAGGTTGCGCATCAGCTCGTACTTGCGCCGATCCGTTCCCTCCTCCTTGAGATAGAAGCGGCTGCGGATCACATCGGTACGCTCGTAGCGACACCAGCCATCGTCCACCAGATCCTGACAGAGCTCGGCATGGTTGCTGCAGATATTGTGGATCCGATCGTCATTGCAGCCAGCTACGGCAAGGCCGACTGAAAGCATGATGAAGGTCTGTCGCAGGGGGAAATTGGCCATGATTCACATCTTGTTGGTAACGCGGGTTGGTAACAACTGAAGCCTCTGTCGGCCACCACCGGCTAGCAAACCGGTTACATATCCATTACAATGCGCGCGCCATATAAGGCCGCGATTGCAGAATAATATAACGAAATATAGACCCCTACACTGATCTGCATTCGACGAATTTTCTATTTACACCAACAACGTGAAATAAAGGATCTGGTCAATGACCCACGAGCACTACTTGCAAGCGTGGCAGGAGAGCCAGGAGCTCGCCGAAGCCATGCAACCCTTGATTGGTCGCCTCTACCGACAACAAGGGGTCGAGATCACCCTCTACGGCCGCCCACTGCAAAACGCCTCCACCATCGATATCCTCAAGGCCCACCGGGTCGTCCGCCGCCACCAGGGCGCTCCCCTCCCCATCCAGCAAAGCTTCCCCCTTCTTCAGGCCATCGTTGCCCTCAAACCCACCGCTGCCGAGGTAGACCTTGGCAAGCTGGCAGTCGGCTACTGGCAGGATCATCAGGATGAGGCGGGGATCGAGGACTATCTGCAAGCGCGACTGGCACCGGCCCTTGGCCGCAACCAGATGCCGCAGCCGACCGACGTGGTGCTCTACGGCTTTGGCCGTATCGGCCGCCTGCTGGCCCGCCTGCTGATCGAGCGTACCGGCGCCGCCAATCCGCTGCGCCTGCGCGCCATCGTGGTACGCGGTGGTCGCGACGGGGATCTGGAAAAACGCGCCAGCCTGCTGCGCCGCGACTCGGTACACGGTCCCTTCAATGGCTCCATCGAGGTGGATGTGGAGCGCAGCGCCATCATCGCCAACGGCACCTTCATTCAGGTGATCTACGCCAATAGCCCGGCTGACATCGACTACACAGCTTACGGCATTCACGATGCGCTGATCGTCGACAACACCGGGGTCTGGCGCGATGAGGCTGGCCTCTCCGAGCACCTGAAAGCGCGCGGTGCTGGCAAGGTGCTGCTGACCGCCCCCGGCAAGGGGGAGATGAAGAACGTGGTGTTCGGGGTCAACCATGAGGTGATAGGCCCGGATGACAAGATCATCTCCGCCGCCTCCTGCACCACCAACGCCATCACCCCGGTGCTCAAGGTGATGCAGGAGCAGTACGGCATCCGCCACGGCCACGTGGAGACGGTCCACTCCTACACCAACGATCAGAACCTCATCGACAACTATCACAAGGGGGAGCGGCGCGGTCGCAGCGCGGCCCTCAATATGGTGATGACCAGCACCGGCGCCGCCAAGGCGGTGACCAAGGCGCTGCCGGAACTCAAGGGCAAGCTGACCGGCAACGCCATCCGGGTGCCCACACCCAATGTCTCGCTGGCCATCATCAACCTGTCGCTGGAGCAGGCCACCGATCGGGAGAGCCTCAACGCCTATCTGCAGCAGATGGCGTTAAGCTCGGCCCTCCATCGCCAGATCGACTTCAGCGCCAGCACCGAGCTGGTCTCTTCCGACATGGTGGGTTCCCGTTATGCGGGCATCGTCGACTCCCAGGCGACCATCGCCGAGGGGGATCATTGTGTGCTCTACGTATGGTATGACAACGAGTTCGGGTACAGTTGTCAGGTAGTGCGGGTGATGGAGCAGATGGCTGGCGTAGTCCGCCAGGATCTGCCTGCATAGACCGATAGAGTCTACCTGCATGACCCGTCAGATCCCGCAGTTTATGGCTCAATAGTTCAAGGAGAAGGCCGGATGTCGTTTCAACAGGGTGAGTTTTTGCAAGCAATCAGGCAGATGCCCGAAGAGGTGTACGAGCGGCTCAAGACCGCAGTCGAGCTGGGCAAGTGGCCCGATGGCAAGCCCCTCACCGACGAGCAGAAGGCCACCTCCCTGCAAGCCGTGATGGCCTGGCAGGCGATGCACCTCGACAATCCCGAGCACATGAACATCGGCCGTGACGGCGAGATTGTGATGAAGAGCAAGAGCGAGCTCAAGCGTCAGTATCGCGATGAGGAAGAGATAGTGCGGGTCGACCTCAACCACTGAGCCTGACCCGGCAGGCCGCTCGTGGCGGCCACAACAGAGAGGGGAGCCATGATGGCTCCCCTCTTTTTTCCTATCGATGCCGGGTGACTCATCCCCCTCATCCCCAACCCTTCTCCCGCCAGGGGGAGAAGGGAGCAGGCTCGCACCTGCGAACAGTGAACGGGCCACCTGCCAACGCTCTTCATGGCAAGCCTTGCGGCCAACCGCACCTCGAGCTATCCCCTCTCCCGCCGGGAGAGGGTTAGGGTGAGGGCCGCATCGCTTAGGGAGTCAGCTCCCCGCGCAGGGACTGCTGCATCAGCTCGCGAATGCGGTGGGATGGCAAGTCTTGGCTCAGCAGGAAGTGCAGCTTGGTGAGTGCAGCTTCAGCGGTCATGTCAAAGCCCGAGATCACCCCAGCCCGCGACAGGGCGTTGCCGGTGGCATAGCCCCCCATATTGACCTTGCCGTGCAGGCACTGGCTCAGGTTGACGATGATGACGCCGCGGGCCGAAGCCTCGGAGAGCAGCGCCAGCATGGCCGGGTTTTGCGGCGCATTGCCGACCCCGAATGACAGCAGGATCAGCGCCTTCACCGGCTGTTGCAGGATGTTGGCGATCACCTCGCTGGAGATCCCCGGATAGAGGGTCACCACGCCGATGGGCTGGGGGGTGATGTCGTGCAGCACCAGCGGCCGCTCGGAGGGCACGCCCAGCTCGCCCGCCTCCAGCGAGATGGCGATCCCGGCATTGAGCAGCGGCGGATAGTTGGGGGAGTCGAAGGCGTGGAAGCCGTCTGCATGCACCTTCTTGCTGCGGTTGCCGCGATAGAGCTGGTTGTTGAAGAACAGCGTCACCTCGTGGATCGGGTAGTTGGCCGCGATATAGAGGGCGTTGAGCAGATTCTGCTGACCGTCGGAGCGCAACTCGGCCAACGGGATCTGGGAGCCGGTGATGATGACCGGCTTGTGCAGATCTTCCAGCATGAAGGAGAGCGCCGAGGCGGTGAACGACATGGTGTCGGTGCCGTGCAGGATCACGAAACCATCGTATTTCTCGTAGTTGTCGCGAATATCCTCGGCGATGCGCTGCCAATCCGCCGGGGTCATGTCGGAGGAGTCGATGAGGGGCGCATATTCGTGGATATGGTAATCCGGCATCTCGGGGCGGTGGAACTCGGGCATCCGCGCCAGACAGTCTTCCATAAAGCCCGCCATCGGCACGTAGCCGTGATCGGAACGCTGCATCCCAATGGTGCCGCCTGTGTAGGCAATGTAGATAGACTTCTTCACACCCTCTCCTCTTGATGAAGTGAACACCGCCGGAACATGAACCATGTCGGGGTGAACCACAATGTCAACGCCCGCCAGCGCCTCTGCGTGCAGCGGAAACCGGCGAATTATAGAGACTGGCGCCCCAAATGACAGCCGTTCCATGCACCCTTTTCGGCTTTTCTGCCCTCTACCTACATAGTGCTAAATGTCACAATAAACCACTAAAACGAGCATTAATACGACAAAGATGGAATTAAACGATGCTTTTTGCTACAATCCGCCGGATTTTACTAAAATCTCATCTGGATGCCTGAGCATTTCAGGCCCGCACAAGCCCCATCTTTCCTGGGGCGGGGAGATGTTTCCCCTTCTTTGTTGGCGCATGAGCCACACTGTTTTCATCCCGGCTGAATCTGTAAGTCTTTTGCTATGAAAGACACAGCCAATCAACATGGGAGTACTGAATGTTACAACTTGATTCCTACGCAACGCTGGTCGCTGCCACTCTGGTATTGCTGCTTGGCCGGGTGTTGGTTACCCGAGTCGGGCTGCTGCGTACCTTCAACATCCCCAAACCGGTAGCCGGCGGCCTGGTGGTCGCGCTGGTACTGCTGCTGCTGCGCTCCACCCTGCAGATGGAGCTGCAATTTGATACCAGCCTGCAAACCCCGCTGATGCTGGCCTTCTTCGCCTCCATCGGTCTCTCCGCCGATCTCGCCAGCCTGAAACGCGGCGGCAAGGCGGTGGTTACCTTCCTGATGGTGGTCACCGGCCTGCTGCTGGTGCAGAACAGTCTGGGTGTCGGTCTGGCGACCCTGCTCGGTCTGGATCCCCATATGGGGCTGCTGGCCGGCTCCATCACTCTCTCCGGCGGCCACGGCACCGGGGCGGCCTGGAGTGCCACCTTCTCCGAGAAATACGGCGTGCAATCCGCTGCCGAACTCGCCATCGCCTGCGCCACCTTCGGTCTGGTGCTGGGCGGCCTGATCGGCGGCCCGGTGGCTCGCTATCTGGTGAAGAAAGTGCAGGTGCCCGGTGAGGAGCACAATCAGGATGAGGCCCCCCAGGGCTTCGAAATGCCAGATATGGAGCGCCCCCTCACCACTTTCAGCGTTATCGAAACGCTGGCATTGATAGCCATCAGCCTCAAGGGTGGCGAGCTGCTCTCGGCCTCTCTCAAAGGGGGCGCCTTCGAGCTGCCGATCTTTGTCTGCGTACTGTTTGTCGGCGTGCTGCTGCGCAACGTCCTGACCCTGCTGAACTGGCATGAGGTGAGCGATCGCGAGGTCTCCCTGCTGGGCAACGTCAGCCTGTCGCTGTTCCTCGCCATGGCACTGATGAGCCTGAAATTGTGGGATCTGGCCAGCCTGGCCCTGCCCATCTTCATTCTGCTGGCCGCCCAGACCGTGGCAATGGCGCTCTACGCCATCTTCGTCACCTTCCGGGTCATGGGCAGCAACTATGATGCAGCCGTGCTGGCGGCAGGTCACTGCGGCTTTGGCCTCGGGGCCACCCCGACCGCCATCGCCAACATGCAGGCCATCACCCAGCGCTTCGGTCCCTCCCACCTGGCGTTTCTGGTGGTGCCCATGGTGGGCGCCTTCTTTATCGACATCATCAACGCCATGGTGATCAAGCTGTTTATGGCGATGCCATTCCTGTAATTCCCTTTCCGTCAGACGTATATGATCAGAGCCCACCTTTCGGTGGGCTCTTTGTTTGTTATCGACTCGCCAGGTGACGCAGGCAGAGCCGGGGCTCGTATCCGCCACCAGGGTGACCCGCGAGCAACCCGGAATCCCTATATCCCGCACTTCCCCGAACAACAAAAAGCCCCGCACTCGACAGAGGGCGGGGCTTTTTTATCTCAGCCGGAACAGGCCGAGAGTTGCACCTTACAGGATAAAGGTCGACACCTGCTGGTTAAGGTCAGCTGCCCGTCCCTTGAGACTCTGGGCCTGATCCAGATCGCGCATGGCGGCGGCGGTGATCTCGTCACTCACATCCTTGATGGCGGTGGTGTTCTGGGTGATCTCGCCGGTCACCTGGGTCTGCTCCTCAGCGGCAGTGGCGATCTGGCCCGCCATGTCGGAGATGAGGGAGATGGCACTGGTGATCTCTTCCAGTGCGCGCACCGCCTGATCCGCATCCTGCACGCTGTTGTCCGCCAGCCCCTGACTGGTCTGCATCAGGCTCACCGCGCGGGCGGTGGTCTGTTGCAGGGTCTCGATGGTGGACTGGATCTGCTGGGTGGAGTCCTGAGTACGGCGAGACAGCACCCGCACCTCGTCAGCCACCACCGCAAAACCACGACCCTGCTCACCAGCACGGGCCGCTTCGATGGCCGCGTTCAACGCCAGCAGGTTGGTCTGCTCGGCAATCCCCTGAATGGTGGAGAGAATGCTGGTGATCGCCTGCGCGTGACGGCTCAGCTCGCCGATCACCTCGGTCGCCTGCCCCACCTCTTCAGCCAGACCATTGATGGACTGGCGGGTCTTGTTGACCAGCATCTTGCCCTGCTCACTGCTCTGGGCAGATTGCTGGGCAGCGGCGGCGGTGTTCTCGGCGTTGCCGGCGATCTCCATGGTGGCGCTCGCCATCTCGGTGACCGCAGTGGCGACCATGGTCACCTCCTGCTGCTGACGCTGCAGCTCGTCCACCGCGGCCTGGTTGGTCACCAGACTGCGCTCGGCATCGGCGTTCAACTCGTTGGCCAGCTGACGGATATTGCCGATCAGCTGATGCTGGCTGCCGACGAAACGGTTGAAGCTGTTGGCCAGTTGGCCCACTTCGTCGTTGGCGTCGATCTTGATGCGCTGGGTCAGATCGCCGTTACCATCGGCAATACGAGCCAGTGCCTGGGAGACCTTGGTGAGCGGGCCCAGCAGCATGCTGACCAGCCAGGAGATAGCGAGGATGCTACCCACCAGCACCAGCAGCGCCATGCCCAGCTGGGTCATCAGCAGGGAGGAGAGCGGCGCTTCCAGCGCGGCCTTGTCCAGCACCAGCACCAGTTCCCAATCCGTGTCGGGGATATCGGCCGCCCACAGCAGCTTGTCTCGACCTTCGTTGTCAAAATAAGCTGGCACCAGCTCTTTGCTCGACTTGCTCTGCTCGATCAGCGCGTTGGTCAGATCGTTGTCGATCTCGCTGGCCGGTTTCATCGCCTTGGCAGCATCCTTGTAGGCGATGATGGTGCCATCCTTGTGCATCATGATGGCGAAACCGTCGGCAGGCAGCTGCATCTTGGTCACGTCTTCCACCAGCGAGGCGATGGAGAGGTCACCACCGACGACGCCGCCAGAAACCGGCTGGGCAAGGGTCACCACCATGATGTTGTAAGCCACATCGAGATAGGGTTTGGTGACAATCAGGCCACCTTTGCTCATCGCCTCCTGATACCAGCCGCGGGAGCGCGGGTCGTAGCCATCGCGGTTGATGGAGGGATCGGAGTCATTCATCTTGCCGCTGCTCTCACCGAAATAGGTGAGCTGGAAACGGCCGGAAACTTGTGCCTGTTGCAAGGCATTGAGGGGGTCGGCACCGGCCTTGTTGCCGAGCGCCTGGATCACGTCGCGACGGGCGGCGAGCCAGTCGCTGACACGCTCGGCCTGCTGGGTACCCAGCCGTTGCAACTGCTCCTGGCTGCCTTGCAGCAACAGGGACTTCTGGCTGCTATAGCTCTGCCAGGAGAGCAACAAAATCACCAACGAAAGGGCGATCACCACTGACAACAGTATCTTCTGCTTGAGTGACAGGTTTTTCATCATGTGTTCTTCTTATTGAGGTGAGGAGCGGGTTTTTCCCTGAATTGCACAACACTACACGTAGTCATTAGCGACCCGAATGGCCAAAACTGAACCTGAAAATGGGTCTGCGGGCGATATTTTCTACCGAGGTGGAGAAAAGTGCACCAGAAATTGACGGCATGAGCCGCACAAGCCAAGGCAACCCTGTTTATTCCTTCCACAATTGGCTAGAATATCCCGTTTTTAAATCACATCGACCCTGAGAGTTTTCACGATGTTCGAAGTTAATCCCGTATTAAATAAACTTAAGGAGCTGTCTGAGCGGACCGAGCTTCTTAGGGGGTACCTTTGACTATGACGCCAAGAAAGAGCGTCTAGAAGAGGTCAACGCCGAGCTGGAACAGCCGGACGTATGGAATGAACCCGAGCGCGCACAGGCGCTGGGCAAAGAGCGCGTCGCGCTGGAAAACGTGGTCGGCACCATCGACACCCTGACCCAGGGCGTGGATGACGTCGAGATGCTGGTGAGCCTGGCCGTGGAAGGGGAAGACGAAGAGACCTTCAACGAAGCCATCGCCGAATCCGAACAGCTGGAAGCCAAGCTGGTGGACCTCGAGTTCCGCCGTATGTTCTCCGGCCAGCACGACGGCTCCGACTGCTATATCGATATTCAATCCGGCTCCGGTGGTACCGAAGCGCAGGATTGGGCCAACATGGTGCTGCGCATGTACCTGCGCTGGGGCGATGCCCACGGCTACAAGCCCGAGCTGATTGAATGCTCCGAAGGCGACGTGGCTGGTATCAAATCCGCCACCATCAAGTTCACCGGCGAATATGCATTCGGCTGGCTGCGTACCGAAACCGGCGTACACCGTCTGGTTCGCAAGTCTCCGTTCGATTCCGGTGGCCGCCGTCACACCTCCTTCTGTTCTGTGTTCGTCTACCCCGAGATCGACGACGATATCGATATCGAGATCAACCCGGCGGATCTGCGGATCGACGTCTACCGTGCCTCCGGTGCCGGTGGTCAGCACGTTAACCGAACCGAATCCGCGGTACGTATTACCCACGTTCCGACCGGTGTCGTGGTACAGTGCCAGAACGACCGTTCCCAGCACAAAAACAAAGACCAGTGTATGAAGCAGCTGAAAGCCAAGCTCTACGAGCTGGAAATTCAGAAGCAGAACGCTGAGAAACAAGCCCTGGAAGAGACCAAGTCTGATATCGGTTGGGGCAGCCAGATCCGTTCCTATGTGCTGGATGACTCCCGTATCAAGGATCTGCGCACCGGCGTCGAAACCCGTAATACCCAATCGGTGCTCGACGGTGACTTGGACAAGTTTATCGAAGCCAGCCTGAAATCAGGTCTGTAAACAAGCAGGAATCACCATGTCTGAACAAACCATCACTCCGGAAGTCGACCAAACTCTCGAACTCAACAACGAGATGACCGAGCGTCGTTCCAAGCTGGCCGCCCTGCGCGCCCAGGGTAATCCTTTCCCCAACGACTTCCGTCGCGACAGCCTCTCTGGCGATCTGCACGCAGAGTTCGACGACAAAAGCGCCGAGGAGCTGACGAGCCTGGGTAAACGGGTGAAGATTGCCGGTCGCATCATGACCCGCCGGATCATGGGCAAGGCTTCTTTCGCCACCCTGCAGGACATGGCCGGCAAGATCCAGGTCTACGTCACCCGTGACGACCTGCCGGAAGGTTTCTACAACGAGCAGTTCAAGAAGTGGGATCTGGGCGACATCGTGGGTGTCGAAGGTACCCTGTTCAAGACCCAGACCGGTGAGCTCTCCGTTCACGTTTCCGATATCCGCCTGCTGACCAAGGCACTGCGTCCGCTGCCCGAGAAGCACAAGGGCCTGACCGACCAGGAAGCTCGCTGCCGCCAGCGCTACCTGGATCTGATCGCCAACGAAGAGTCCCGCAAGACCTTCATGATCCGCACCCAGGTGGTTGCCGGTATCCGCAAGTTCTTCAACGAAAAGCGCTTCATGGAAGTGGAAACCCCGATGATGCAAGTCATCCCTGGTGGTGCCTCCGCGCGTCCGTTCGTCACTCACCACAATGCGCTGGACATCGACATGTACCTGCGTATCGCTCCGGAGCTCTATCTGAAGCGTCTGGTGGTCGGTGGTTTCGAGCGTGTCTACGAGATCAACCGCAACTTCCGTAACGAAGGTATCTCGGTTCGTCACAACCCCGAGTTCACCATGATCGAGTTCTACATGGCCTACGCCGACTACATCGATCTGATGGACCTGACCGAAGAGCTGCTGCGCACCCTGGCGCAAGACATTCTGGGCAACACCAAGATCCGTTACGCCAAAGAGGGCGAAGAGGGCCTGACCATCGATTTCGGTCAGCCGTTCCAGCGCCTCACCATGGTCGAGTCCATCCTGAAGTTCAACCCGGACGTAACTCTGGACGATCTGGCTACCCTGGAGAGCGCCAAGGCCGTTGCCAAGCGTCTGCACATCGAGCTGATGAAGGGATGGGAGCTGGGCCACGTGATCACCGCGATCTTCGAAGAGACCGTGGAGCACATGCTGCTGCAACCGACCTTCATCACCGAGTACCCGGCTGCCGTTTCTCCGCTGGCTCGCCGCAACGACGTGAACCCGGACGTAACCGACCGCTTCGAATTCTTCATCGGTGGCCGCGAGCTGGCCAACGGCTTCTCCGAGCTGAACGATGCAGAAGATCAGGCCAAGCGCTTCCAGGATCAGGTTGATCAGAAAGAAGCTGGCGACGACGAAGCCATGTTCTACGACGCAGACTTCGTCACCGCACTGGAACACGGCCTGCCGCCGACGGCCGGTCAGGGTATCGGTATCGACCGTCTGGTCATGCTGTTCACCAACAGCCACACCATCCGTGACGTTATTCTGTTCCCTGCCCTGCGTCCGCAGAAGTAAGGCCCACAGAAGCCAGCTAAATCCCTTGGGTCAATCCCGAGCGTGATAGCCCATAAAAACGCCCCGCGACTGCGGGGCGTTTTTTTATAATGCTCACAACAATTGACGAATGCTTACCGCTTATGAGGCTGGCGGTAGCAGCCACTCTCCCTGCCACAAGGTGACGGCCTGACCGGCCATCAGTACCCGCGCCTCCTGCAGTTCAAGCCGCAACTCACCACCACGGGCCGAAATCTGACGGGCCCGCAGTTGCCGTTTACCAAGCCGTTCGGCCCAGAAGGGCACCAGAGCGCAGTGGTTGGAACCAGTGACCGGATCCTCATCGACGCCCACCCAAGGGGCGAAATAGCGGGAGACAAAGTCATGGTTCGGGTCGTTTGAGGGCGCCGTCACTATCACCCCCCGTCCCGGCAAAGCACCCAGAGCATGAAAATCTGGCAAAAGCGCACGGATTTCCTCTTCACTTGCCAGTTCCAGCAAGAACTTGGCCCCGGCCGCCAGGGTTTGTCTTGGTTGGCAGCCGAGCGCGGCAGCATAGGCGAGGTCCAGAGTCAGTGGAGTCAATGCGACACGCGGAAAATCGAGCCAAATCCACTCATCTTCGCGCTGGGCCAGCAGCTCACCACTACGGGTCTCGAAGCGGATAGTCTCGTGTGCAGCTACCGCCCCTGTCTGCCACAACACATGAGCAGCCGCCAAGGTGCCATGACCGCAGAGATCAACCTCGACTTTCGGCGTGAACCAGCGCAACTGATAATGGGCTCTGCCAAGTTGTACCAGAAAGGCTGTCTCGGAGAGGTTGAACTCGGCCGCCATCGCCAGCTGGCTGGCATCCGGCAGGGCGGGTCCCAATACAACCACTGCGGGGTTGCCACCAAGGGGCTGCCGACTGAACGCATTGACATGAAACAATCTGATATTGGACATGGCACTTCCTGTGTTATCAAGTGGCTCTCATTTAACGCCCTTTATACCACGCCCCTCTTTTGCTGCGGGAACAGGCGTACCTCTGCCCCTTTAATGCATTAATAGAATAAAGAAGACATTTTTATTCTTTGTTGTTATCCAACACGCCCTTTAATCTGGCCAAAAATCAGACCATGGAAGACGCGTGTGATGCAATTGAAGGATTCCCCATTCAACCTCTCCCCCCTCTCTGACGAGCAGCAACGTCAGCTGGGCCAGGTACTCTCGACTCTCAATACCCAGCAACTGGCCTGGGTGAGCGGATATCTCTACGGCCTCTCCCAGACCGGTCAGCAGAGCGTTGCAACCAGCGCCGCCGTGGCTGCACCCAGCGGCAGCCTGACCATTATCTACGGCTCCCAGACCGGCAACGCCAAAGGTGTCGCCACTGCCATCAAGGCGCAGGCAGAGGCCCTCGGCCTACCCGTCACCCTAGCGTCGATGGCCGACTACAAACCCAAGCAGCTCAAGAAAGAGAGCCACCTGCTGGTGGTAGTGAGCACTTACGGGGAGGGTGAACCGCCGGAGAGCGCCGTCGATCTGTTCGAGCAGCTTAAAAAAGGCAAGGTTGGCAAACTGGACGGCCTCAAGTTCGCGGTGCTGGGGCTGGGTGACAGCTCCTACGAATTTTTCTGCCAGACCGGCAAAGATTTTGACAACTTCCTCGCCACCGCTGGAGCCGAGCGCATTTATGAGCTCGCCAGCCTTGATGTGGATTATCAGGATGCAGCCAAGGCGTGGGGCGAACAGGCACTCAACGCCATCACCGCAACCCTCTCTACCGGAGCGGCCAGCAGCAGCGTAGCCAGCGCGGTGCAGCAGGCGGTTGGCCACAGCCAGTACAGCAAGGAGAACCCCTTCCCTGCACGCCTGTCGGTCAATCAGAAGATCACTGGCCGGGATTCCACCAAGGATATCCGCCATATCGAGATCAATCTGGCCGACTCCGGCATTACCTATCAGCCGGGTGATGCCCTCGGTGTCTGGTTCGACAATGACGCCGAACTGGTGGGCGAAGTGCTGGCCCTGACCGGCCTCTCTGGCGATGAAGCCACGGCCCACGGCACCTTGCGCGCGGCCCTGACCAGTCACTTCGAACTGACCCGGCTGCACGGCGGCTTTATCACAGGGCTCGCTGACATATCGGATAATGCGGCGCTGAAAGATCTGGCTGGCGACAAGGCCCAGGTCAATGCACTGGTCGCCTCTGCCCAAGTGGTGGATGTACTGAAACGCTTCCCGACCGCGCTCACGGCCGAGCAGCTGGTTGGCCTGCTGCGCCCCCTCACCCCGCGCCTCTACTCCATCGCCTCCGCCCAGAGCGAAGTGGAAGAGGAGGTGCACCTGACCGTCGGCGTGGTGCGTTACCCGCAGGAAGATGGCACTGTGCGCTCTGGCGCCGCCTCCTCCTATCTGGCGGATCGGCTGATTGAGGATGGCGAGGTGCGGGTGTTTGTCGAGCACAACGACAACTTCCGCCTGCCTGCCAACCCAGATACCCCCGTCATCATGGTGGGCCCGGGCACCGGCATCGCCCCGTTCCGCGCCTTTATGCAGGAGCGGGAAGCTCAGGGCGCGGAAGGCAAGAACTGGCTCTTCTTCGGCAACCCCCACTTTACCCAGGATTTCCTCTATCAGGTGGAGTGGCAGCGTTATGTGAAATCGGGGCTGCTGTCGAAGATCTCGCTAGCCTTCAGCCGGGATCAGGCCAACAAGATTTATGTGCAGGACCGCCTGCGCGAGGCAGGGCTTGAGCTCTACCAGTGGCTGGAAGCAGGCGCTCACTTCTATGTGTGTGGCGACGCCAACAAAATGGCCAAGGATGTGCAGGAGGCCCTGCTGGATGTAATTGCCGAACACGGCCACAAGAGCCGTGAGGAAGCAGAAGAGTATTTGAGCGAATTGCGTCGTGCCAAACGTTATCAAAGGGATGTCTATTGATGAGCAAACAACCTCTTTCTCACCCAAAAGCGGGACCGGTCGAAGGGCCGCTGGCCGACAACGAACGCCTCAAGCGCGAGAGCAACTTCTTGCGTGGCACCATAGAGCAGGATCTGCAGGACCCGCTCACCGGCGGCTTTAACGGCGACAACTTCCAGCTGATCCGCTTTCACGGCATGTATCAGCAGGATGACCGTGACATCCGCCCGGAGCGCGCCGCCCAGAAGCTGGAACCGCTGCACAACGTCATGCTGCGTGCCCGCCTGCCGGGTGGGATCATCACCCCGGCCCAGTGGCAAATCATCGACAAGTTCGCCGAAGAGCACAGCCTGTACGGCAGCATCCGCCTTACCACCCGACAGACCTTCCAGTTCCACGGGGTATTGAAGCGCGACATCAAGCTGATGCACCAGACCCTCAACAGCACCGGCATCGACTCCATCGCCACCGCAGGCGATGTAAACCGCAACGTGCTCTGCACCAGCAACCCGGTGGAGTCCGAGCTGCATCAGGAGGCCTACGAGTGGGCCAAGAAGATCTCCGAGCACCTGCTGCCCAAGACCCACGCCTACGTGGAGATCTGGCTGGACGGCGAGAAGCTGGGGGGTGACGAAGAGCCGATCCTGGGTTCCAACTACCTGCCGCGCAAGTTCAAGACCACTGTGGTGATCCCGCCTCACAACGACGTGGATATCCACGCCAACGATCTCAACTTCGTGGCCATTGCCGAGCATGGCAAGCTGGTTGGCTTCAACGTGCTGGTGGGCGGGGGCCTCGCCATGACCCACGGCGACACCAGCACCTACCCGCGCAAGGCGAGCGACTTTGGCTTTATTCCGCTCTCCCACGTGCTGGAGGTGGCGGCCGCCGTGGTCAGCACCCAGCGCGACTGGGGCAACCGGGTCAACCGCAAGAACGCCAAGACCAAGTACACCCTCGAGCGCGTCGGTGTCGAGGCCTTCAAGGCCGAGGTGGAGAGCCGCGCCGGCATCCAGTTCGGGCCGGTTCGCCCCTATGAGTTCACCAGCCGGGGCGATCGCTTCGGTTGGGTCGAGGGGATCGACGGCAAGCACCACCTCACCCTGTTTATCGAGAATGGCCGCCTGCTGGACTTCCCGGGCAAGCCGCTCAAAACCGGCATGCTGGAGATCGCCAAGGTGCATCAGGGGGATTTTCGCCTGACCGCCAACCAGAACCTGATCATCGCCGGGGTACCTGCCAGCGAGAAGGCCCGCATCGAGGGGCTGGCGCGCCAGTACGGCCTGCTGGATGACGGCGTGAGCGAGCAGCGCAAGCAGTCCATGGCTTGTGTGGCCCTGCCCACCTGCCCGCTGGCGATGGCCGAGGCGGAGCGCATGCTGCCAGCGTTTGTCACCGACATCGAGGGCTTGCTCACCAAGCATGGGCTGGCGGATGACGCCATCATCTTCCGGGTCACCGGCTGCCCCAACGGCTGCGGCCGCGCCATGCTGGCGGAAGTGGGTCTGGTGGGCAAGGCGCCCGGCCGCTACAACCTCCATCTGGGGGGCAATCTGGAGGGGACCCGCATTCCGCGCCTCTATCAGGAGAACATCACCGAGCCGCAGATTTTGGCCGAACTCGACGCGTTGATCGGCCGCTGGGCCACCGAGCGAAATCAGGGTGAGTGCTTCGGCGACTTCGTGATCCGGGTTGGGGTAATTGCCCCCGTTATCGACTCTGCGAGAGACTTCTATGCCGCTTAATCAGCCGCTTAATGTCACTGAAGATGGCCGCCTTGACCTGCAGGCGCTGCTGGCCCTCGGCCGTGAGGAGCAAGTCGAGGCACTCGCGCCCCTCAACCGGGAGCTGGATACCATGAGTGCCCCCGAGCGGGTGCGCTGGGCCCTGGCCAATCTGCCGGGGGAGCATGTGCTCTCATCCAGTTTCGGCATTCAGGCGGCGCTGATGCTCCATCTGGTAAGCCGCGAGCGGGCCGACGTGCCCGTGGTGCTGACCGATACCGGTTATCTGTTCCCCGAAACCTACCGTTTCATCGACGAGCTGACCGAGCGCCTCGCGCTCAACCTGAAGATCTACCGGGCCGAGCTCAGCCCAGCCTGGCAGGAGGCGCGATTTGGCCTCTTGTGGGAGCAGGGCGTGGAGGGGATCACCCGCTACAACCAGCTCAACAAGGTGGAGCCGATGGACCGCGCCCTGCGTGAGCTGGGGGCCCAGACCTGGTTCTCCGGCCTGCGCCGGGAGCAATCCGGTAGCCGTGGCAAGCTGCCGGTGCTGGGCATCCAGCGCGGCCGCTTCAAGTTCCTGCCGGTGATCGACTGGAGCAACAAGGATGTCTTCTACTACTTCAAGGAGTTCGACCTCCCCTATCACCCGCTGTGGGAGCAGGGCTACCTCTCGGTGGGCGATGTCCACACCACCGCCAAGTGGGAGCCGGGCATGAGCGAGGAGCAGACCCGCTTCTTCGGCCTCAAGCGCGAGTGCGGTTTGCACGAGGAAAATGGCGAGAACGACGGCTCAGGCATCTGAGCCAGGCTGTCCACCCGCACGGCTTTCATAAAAAAACGCCCGGCAACAGCCGGGCGTTTTAATTTGCGCAAAAGGGTGGCATTCCACCCCTCATTACTTGGCGGCGCGCGCCTGGGTCAGCCAGTCGTTCACCAGCACCTCGTGGCCCTTGAGCCAGGCGTCGGCGTGACGCTCCACATCCGCCGGCTTGTTCTGCCCCTTGTTCATCAGGCCGTTCTGCACGTTGATGTCATTGAGCGGAAGCTTGACGATGGAGAACAGCCTGGCGGCTGCCGGGTTGGCCTCGGCGAACTGCTTGTTGGCCACTATATGCATGGTGTTGACCGGGAAGCCATAGTTCTTGCCGTTCGGCAGCCGGGTCTTGGCCGCATCAGGGCCGTCGGCGGGCACCTCCAGCCACACCACGTCCTTGCCCGGCACCAGCTCGCTGCTGAGCCAGTAGGGGGTCCAGGTGTAGTAGAGCACCGGCTTGCCGGCCTGGTAACGGGCACGGGTATCGGCGATCAGCGCCGCGTAGTTGCCCTGCTTGTGAGTGACGGTCGGGGTCAGGCCAAACCCGGCCAGATGACGGTTGATCGCCTCTTCGCAGCCCCAGCCCGGATTGCAACCCACCAGGTCGGCCTTGCCGTCGCCATCGCCGTCAAACAGCGCCGCCAGCTTGGGATCCTTGAGCTGACCCAGATTGGTGATGCCGTTGCGAGTCGCGGTCTGCTTGTCGATGAGATAGCCCTGGGCGGCCCCGGCCACATAGGTGCCCTCACGGAAGAACACCTTGTCGCCGCCAGCCTGCTCATACTTGTTGTTTTGCAGCGGTATCCAGTTGAAGGCGAGGAAGGTGCCATCCCCCTGCGCCACCGAGGCGTAGGCCACGTTGTAATCCACCTCCTGGGCCGGCTGGACGTCATAGCCGAGGCGCGCCATCAGCTTGCTGACCAACAGGGTCTGAAAACTCTCCTCCGGCAACGAGCTCTGCAGGGGCTGGACGCGCACTCCCTCCCCCGGCAGCTCGGTGCTGGCCATGGCGAGCGGGCCGAGCAGTTGGGAGCTCAACAGCAGGGAACCCAGGGTCAGCGTCTTGGTAATGAGCCTCATGCATTTACTCCTTTGTAATCGATAGGCTTGTCGCGGCCGAGCAGGCGCAGCAGCAGGGCGGCGGGGCCGCGCTGATACCAGCGGCCGGTACGACTGCGATCCGGCTGTCCCATCGCCTGGGTCAGGCGGTCGAGCACGATAGCCAGCAATACGATGCCGAGGCCGCCGATGGAGGCGAGCCCCATGTCGAGCCGGCCGATGCCGCGCAGCACCATCTGGCCGAGGCCCCCCACCGCAATCATGGAGGCGATCACCACCATGGAGAGTGCCAGCATCAGGGTCTGGTTGACCCCGGCCATGATGGTGGGCATGGCGAGCGGCAGTTGTACCTTGAACAGCAGCTGAGAGGGGCTGGCACCGAACGAGTGGGCCGCCTCAACCAGATCCGCAGGCACCTGGCGAATGCCCAGCATGGTCAGCCGGATCATCGGCGGCAGCGCGAAGATGACGGTCACCACCACCCCGGGCACGTTGCCGATACCGAACAGCATGACGATGGGGATGAGGTAGACGAAGGCCGGGGTAGTCTGCATCGCATCCAGCAGCGGCCGGGTCCAGCGCGACAGTCGCTCGCTCCTCGCCAGCAGGATGCCGACCGGCAGCCCGATCAGCACGCAGAAGAACAGCGAGGTCAGCACCAGCGACAGGGTCACCATGGCATCGGACCAGGCGCCGATAAGGCCCACCACCACTAGCGAGAACAGGGTTCCCAGCGCCATGCGAGCGTTCACCAGTTGCCAGGCGATCAGGGTCAGCAGACCGATCATCAGGGTGGAAGGTACCGTCTGCAGCAGATGGGTCATGCCGCCCAGCGCCAGCTCCACCGGTGCACGGATCAGCTGAAACACGGGACGCAGGTTGTCCACCAGCCAGCCGATGCCATCCTCGACCCAGCTGTCCAGTGGCACCAACGCCTGCTGGAAGGGATCCAGCCAGTCGACGGCAGCTGTGGTATCCACCGTCTCGATCTGGTTCTGCCAGTCGGTGGCGGCGGTGGCGGTATCACTCCAGGGATCGGCCACCTCGGTGGCACTAGAAGCCGTGGCGCCCCAAGGGTCGGCCGCCACCTCATCGGCACGCAGGGCGGGGCTCGCCAGCAGCACCAGGGCCAGCAGCCCGCTCAGTAAAAAATTGGGATTCATCAGCTTCATGCCGGGGTACTCCTGTCCAGGGTGTTCAGCAGGTTGGCCTTGGAGATGAGGCCCAGATAAGTGCCATCCTCCTCGACCACGGGCACCTGACAGGGGGCGGCCGCCACCTGGCTGATCAGTTCGTTGAGGGCGGTGTCCGCCATAATGGGCCGGATGTCCGCCAGCAGCGCCTGCTCCAGGCTGCCTTTGGCCCTGACTGCATGACCGAGCGACTCCACCGAGACGACCCCGATGAAGCGACGCCGGCGATCCACCACGTAACCGAACTCCCGCTCCTGCTCCTTGAGCTGGCGCAGGGCGTTGCCCGGCCCGTCGGTGGTGTGCTTCTTGATGAGCGGCATCTGCTTGCGGCTGGCCACGTCGCGGGCGCTGAACACGTTGGCCAGATCCACCCCGCGAAAGAAGGCGCGCACATAGTCATTGGCGGGCTGGTTGAGGATCTCGTCCGGGGTGCCGACCTGCACCAGCTGGCCGTCCTGCATGATGGCGATGCGATCGCCGATACGCATCGCCTCGTCCAGATCGTGAGAGATGAAGACGATGGTGCGCTGCTGGCTGGCCTGCAGCTTGAGCAGCTCGTCCTGCATCTCGGTGCGGATCAGCGGATCCAGCGCCGAAAAAGCCTCGTCCATCAGCAGGATGTCAGGGTCGTTGGCGAGTGCGCGGGCCAGGCCGACCCGCTGCTTCATGCCGCCGGAGAGGGCATCGGGGAAGGCATCGATCCACTGACCCAACCCCACCTGATGGAGCGCCTGGCGGGCGCTCTGCTGGCGCTCCGCCAGCGGCACACCGGCCAGCTCCAGCCCGAAGGCGGTGTTTTCCAGCACGCTCAGGTGCGGCATCAGGGCGAAGGACTGGAATACCATGCTGATCTTCTTGCGCCGCACCTGACGCAGCTCGCCGTCGGAGATGGCGGCGATGTCCTCGCCATCGATCAGTACCTGGCCGCGGGTCGGCTCGATCAGCCGGTTGAAGAGACGCACCAGGGTGGATTTGCCCGAGCCGGAGAGGCCCATCACCACGAAGATCTCCCCTTCGTCGATGGCCAGATTGACATCCTGGACCCCCAGGGTCTGCCCGGTTTTTTGCAGGATGCTGGCGCGGTCATGCCCTTTCGCCAGCAATTTGAACGCTTTTTCCGGCTGATCGCCGAAGATTTTGTAGAGTGATTTAACCTCGAGTTTGACTGTCATACTGTCCTTTTTTCATGGTCGACATCTTGGTGATTAACCTGCCGAACGCGAGCCAACTGCTTTTTACACTAAGCAATAAACACCCAAAACAAAAGGACCAATAGAGTCCCCAAAGGCAAACCACAAAATAAACAATTGATTTTAAAAAGTTATTTTTATCAATAAAAACCGAACAAAGCCTGGTCTTATCCATAAAATCTTCCATATAAAACGAAGATGCACTGGGAAAAATCATTCAAAAACAATCAAAAAAGCGCAAGAAAATGCAGGTTAATGACGGTAACTGTGTGACGCGCCATCCAGATAATCAACAGCGACCAAATGATTACACATCTAACTATTTATTGGTCACAATGAGGACAGATTGGGGGACAAGAAAAGGAGCAGAGGAGGGGCAGAGCAGAGGATGAAGGTGCGTTCACACGCCGCGATGAGATCGCCCTGCCACCTCTGGACAATCGGCCTGCTGGCACGGAGCTTCTGGCAAATAGCCCGTACGAAAAAAGCCCCTTGTGCAACACAAGGGGCTATCAGCCAGAGCGGTAACGCCGCCCGTCAACGCCGCTGCCAGGTTTCGAAACAGTAGAAGTGGGGATTCTTCTCGTCAGGCTGATGTGACTCGCGCTCGATGCACGACCAGTCGCCCTCGTCGAAGGCCGGAAAGCGGGTATCACCCTCCACCGCCAGATCGATGCGGGTCAGATAGAGCCTGTCGGCCCGTGGCAGCAGCTGGCCGTAGAGATGACCGCCTCCGATCACCATCAGCTCGGCCACGTCACTGCCGGCCAGCAGCGCCAGCGCCGCGTCCACCGAGTCGATCACCTCCACGCCGTCGGCCCGGTAGTCGGGGTTGCGGCTGATCACCAGATTGCGCCGTCCGGGTAGCGGTCGACCGATGGATTCGAAGGTTTTGCGCCCCATCAATACCGGTTTACCGAGGGTGACACGCTTGAAGTGGGCCAGATCGGCAGGCAGATGCCAGGGCATCTGGTTGTCCTTGCCGATCACCCTGTCGTGGGCCATGGCGGCAATCATGGAAATCTTCATGGGGCCTCTCACCGTCTGTCAGATTATGGGGCGGTTACGGTACACGACCAGAGAGGGGATCGCCAAACCGAAACTGAGGGCACCGACGATAAAGAGCGCCTTGAGGCCGTTCTCCACCGCACTCTGGATCAACTCCATGGTCACGCCGTTGATGTTGAGCTCTACCACCGCAATCATGGTCTTGAAGGCATAACTGCCCGGGATCATCGGAATGATGGAGGCAACGCTGAACACCGGACGCGGCGCCAGCAGACGGCGCGACCAGTAGACGCAGACAAAGCCGACCGTGGTGGCCGCCGCCAGCGTCGCCCACTCGATGGGCATACCATAGTGGATCAGCAAGGTACGCAGGCTGTGGGCCAGCGCGCCGCCCATGGCGCAGTACTTCAGCATCCGTGGTGGCACATTGAACAGCATGGCAAACCCCACCGCCGGAATGGAGGACCAGAAGGCATCCTTGGCCAGTAGCCAGAGCAAATCCATCATACTTTCCACCCCCAGATACCGGTGACCGACATGGCCAAAATGATACCTATGGCGGCGCTGATAGTCAGCAGGGTCGCGGTCCCCCAACGGGCCAGCCCCATGTTGAAGTAGCCCTTCACCATGTCTGAGACCGCATTGATCAGCGGAAAGCCCGGCACCAGCAGCAGCACGCTGGCCGCCATGGCGAGATAAGGCTGGTCACCCCAGTTAAAGAAGGTGGCGCTGGAGGAGAGCAAGGTGGCGATAAAGCCGGTAGCGGTAAAGTTGATGAGCGGGCTATGGTGATGGCGGGCCATCAGCTGGCGCACCCGCATCGCCACGGCAGACGAGAAACAGGTCACCAGGAAGATGGGCCAGTCACCGCCAAACAGCAGGCTAAAGGCACCACATGAGAGCCCCACCATGGGGACCACCAGCCAGGGGTGATAGTGAAAGGGGGCGATGGCCTCGAGCCGCTGGCGCACTTCACGGGCACCGATCAGCTCTTTCTCCGCCATGATGCAGATCCGCTGGATCTCGCACACCACCTGCATGTTGATGCCATGCTCGCGCACCCGCCGAGTGGTGGTGACACAGCTGCCCTGATAGAGACTGGTGAGCACAATGGCGCTCGACGAGATAGCCATTTCGACACTCTCCAACCCCAGCGCCATCCCCAGTCGCACCGTGGTCTGTTCGATGATCCGGCTCTCCGCCCCGAACTGGGCCAACAACTGACCCACCTTGACGATAATGCGGGTGATCTCTGTCTGTTGCTCCCGCGACAACACCCGTCTTGGTGTGATACTTCTCATAATCCCTTCGAGTCGTAGCAATAAAAATTTCGGCCATATTAGCCTAACTTTTACCGTTATTCATCCACCTCAATCACAACCTGACTAATAATTTATTACAAGAAGGATAAAAGAGATTACATCACAAATACATTACGACCAACATTAAAAACCATAACAATCAGGTCGTCAGCAATTCCCTTTATTATGACCTCACCGATTTGGCTGAAATATCAACCAAGGAGTTTCTTGCAGATTATTTACGACGTCGATAGTCCGCCAGACGGATTATTTTACCACTGCCATCGTTTTCAGGCGGAGGCTCTCCCTCTTCTCTGAACTGGATCATTTCGCTGCGCATCAGATAAAAGGATTCCCGCATCATGTTGGCAATCCGGATACAGCTGTCTAGATTGTTTTTAGCCAGCCGACGCTGACCATCAATCTTGAACTGCAATCCGCGCAGACGGCGCTGCTGATCGGGGCTCGCACGGGCCATCAACTGGTCGATCTGCTGCTCCAGGATCGCATCCAGCCGGGAAGGCTCTCTCGCGGCCAACTCCTTCAGGGTGTCAAAATCAGGCAACTCCATATGCCCTCCTTGGCGACTATTGCTGGCAACACACTGCGGTACCACACCATCACGTCCCAGCCATATGAATCTGTATATACGACGCGGCTAAAAAGGGTTCAATCCATCCACTGGGGACTAAACCGGACAATGGTCACTACGAGGGTGTCTATCTATTTTAATTGTGTTTGGAAACAAGCGATTGTTTTTAATTCAGGCGAGATAAACACTTATACATTTTAGGTTGTGATTTTCTGTTTTTTATTGCAAATAAAAATCCGGGTGGCCTTATTTTGCTTCATTCGACACTTTATTCTTCCCTCACCGACCCGCGTCATCTCCTGACGGTTTAACATATCCCACTGATTATGTTATTTTAATTGCCACTTTTATCGGACATTCAAGAGCAGACCATGAGCAAGGCAAAAATCGGTATCGTCACCGTCAGCGATCGCGCCAGCGCGGGTATCTATGAAGACCTCTCCGGCAAGGCCATCATCGACACCCTGAACGCCTATCTGACCTCGGAGTGGGAACCTGTCTATCAGGTGATCCCCGATGAACAGGATCAGATTGAAGCGACCCTGATCCGGCTGGCGGATGAAGAGCAGTGTTGTCTCATCGTCACCACAGGCGGCACCGGCCCGGCCAAGCGGGATGTCACGCCGGAAGCGACCGAAGCGGTGTGTGATCGCATGATGCCGGGCTTTGGCGAGCTGATGCGGGCCGAATCCCTCAAGTTTGTGCCGACCGCCATTCTGTCGCGCCAGACAGCCGGACTGCGCGACGACACCCTGATCGTCAATCTGCCGGGCAAGCCCAAATCGATCCGCGAGTGTCTGGATGCAGTATTCCCCGCCATCCCCTACTGCATCGATTTGATGGAAGGGCCGTATCTCGAGTGCGATGAAACTGTCATCAAGCCATTTCGGCCGAAAAAATAGCAAAGCCGACCATAAAAAATAATGGCGAGCCACGGCTCGCCATTATTTTTAGCTCATCTGTTCGTGCAGACAAAATGCATCGATTATTTACGGCCGAATACTTTTACGCCCGCTTTGCTGCGCTCTGAATTACCGTACACTTCGATCTTTTTCACACAACGACGCGAACCCAGTGATTTCCACTCGGTCTCTTTATCACTGCTCATCTCCCGATCGAAGCGAATGGTTTTGGTACGATCACCACCATAGGTCACCACCACCCGATCCAGGGTCAAATCACGTTCCGCCTTCACCTTGATATATTTGGTCTGACGGCAAATCACCAAAGGAATTGTCGCACCATGATCACCGGCCCCCAGCAAAATAGTCCGCCCCAGCGTGAACTGATCATCGCCAGCATGGCTGGCTGACGCCACCACCAGCAAGACACCACCCAGCAGGGTGCGCGCGGAAAAACGGGAATTCCAGATAGACATCAGGGACATAACACCTCCAATAAAAAACGGAGTGCAATAATACGGACCGAACCATAACGGAAGCTGTACCCGAACGCGCATTTGCGGCGAAAGAGGGGCGATTGCCTGAGAAAATGGAGGAATTTGCCGGTAAAAATGTGAAGGGCCGCATATTGCGGCCCTGACTGCATATGAGCGCTCAACGCTCCATGATCTGGGTCACATCTTCTTTATTGATCATCACCTCACGCCCTTCATGATCGTAATAGCGATACATACCGGTACTCTCGTCCAGCTTGGGCTTGCTCTCTGTGGTGATCATCTTGCCATCCTTGGTGCTCATGATGTATTGGGAGCTGCATGCTACCAGCCCCAGGGCGCACACCAGGATCATCATCAGTTTTTTCATAGGCGCACTCTTCTCCTTTCACCCTCACCACGAGGGTGTCATATCCAGCCTACTCCAATCCGGCAGGCAGTCGGAAACTTGCACAATAAAGTGAGATCACCATCAAAAATCAGTTACTTGCGACCACCCGGTTTGCCACTGCTACCGGTACCGGAACCACAGCCAAGTGCCAGCCGATCTGCCGCGACTCTGGCCTGCACCAGACCATAGCCATAGCTGTTGTCCCGTCCGACAGCCCCCAGATCCTGGGCGCTGCTGCGCAGGGTCTGGCGCAGTTGATCATTGCTGCACTCCAGCCGCTGTGACCAGGCCAGGGTGGCGACCCCGACCACATGAGGGGTCGCCATCGAGGTACCGCTGTAGCTGGCGTAACCACTCGGCACGGTCGACAGCACAGCAACACCGGGGGCCGCCAGCTCCACCTGATCGTTGCGTTGCGAGAAATAAGCCAACTGCTTGCTGCCATCGATAGCAGCCACGCTCACCACACTGCTGTAAGAGGCGGGATAGGACTTGCTGGTGTTGCCCGCATTGCCCGCCGCCGCCACACTCAACACATTCTGGCTGTAAGCCTGATTGAACGCCTGCTCTTCCGTCTTGCTGGGCACATTGCCCCCTAGGCTCATGTTGATGACCATGCGAGTAAAGCCACGACTGCTCATCCCCTGCTTGCAGGCATTGAGAGCCCCCACCAGGTTGGAGGTATAGGCCCAGCCGTTGGCGCCAAACACCTTGATGATGTGCAGCGGGACACTCTGATTCGGCAAGACACCGACCACGCCCATGTCGTTCCCCCCAATGGCGGCTATGGTGCCTGCCACGTGGGTGCCGTGACCGTTTTCGTCACTGCTCCAGCTGCCTGTACCTGCGTTGTCACTACCCTGCACCTGCGCCCCATGGGGCAGATCCGGGTGATTGCCGCTATAGCCAGAGTCAATGATACACACCAGCACCTCTCCGGCCATACCATCGCTCAGTTGTGGCGCCTGTACCATGGGAATGCCATAAGGCAGGGTCTCGGCACTGGCATAACGCTTGGCATCCGGCTCCACCCACAGCACGTTGGGGTTGCGCGCCAGCGCTGTCGCTGCAGCAGCTGGCAACCAGAGCGCCAGCGCATGCTGCTCGGGCAGTTGCAGGGCCAGCTCGCCCCCCATCCCTTTGCTTTGGGCCAGCACAGCGGCCTCCGCCCCCGGCTTGAGTTGCACCAGATAACGAGCCCGTTCGGCAGCCATTACCCCCTGTGTCAGTACGCCTGCCACCAGCAGGCCTGTCCATATCCGTCTCATCAGTCACTCCTTCCATCGACCTGATAGCCACCAGCAAAGTGTAGTGGCAGGCTGGCGCAGGCCCGAGCGGATACAAAAAGGCCGGACATCTGTCCGGCCTCTTCTTTGAAGCGCAAGAGCGCAATCATGACTTGGCGGGCTGGCGCTCACCGGTCACGGTCGGGTTCTTGGGATCGGAACTCCACTCATACCAACCGCCGTCGTAGACGCTGATCCGTTTCCAGTCCATCAGCCAGGCGTAGAAGAAGGCCTCGGAGGCGCGCCAGCCGGTACCGCAGTAGAATGCGGCCTGCTGAGTTGGCTCGATATTCCACTGCTCCCACATGGCGAGGATCTCGCGGGCCGGCTTCATGGTGCCGTCCGGGTTGTGGAAGTCGCTCATGCTGTTGGCATCCACCCCGCCATGACCCCACTTGGCCCCCGGAATATCGCCCTTCGGCTTGATGTAGCTGTAACCTGAGGTGTTGCCGACAAACTCGTCCCAGGTACGCACGCTGACCAGTGCGCTATCGGGCTGCTTGAGCAGCTCTTTTGCCTGACTTAACGTGGTGTAGTACTCGGGGTGAGCGGGAATGGCCACGCCAAACTCCTTCACCGGCTCATATTTGTTGGGCAAACCCGTTTCGGTACGTAGGTGCTGGATAAACCAGGCATCCAGACCACCGTCCAGCAGGCGCACATCTTCCACCCCCGCATACATCATCAGATGCGCGGCACGGGCAGCCGCCATGGTGTTGCGACCATAGAGGATGACGGTGGTGTCGTGACGGATGCCGTTATCCAGCAGCAGCTTCTTGAGCGCTTCGTCAGAGACCTTGTTCCACAGCGGCTCCTCCTCGAGGCTGTTGGTATCGATATAACCTGCCCCCGGGATGTGGCTGATGAGGTAGGCCTTGGGTGAACCCCAATCCACTTCAAACAGCTTCCAGTCGCCCTTGGGCGCCGCGGCAACTGGCTTGCCCTCTTGCAGATCCGCCAACCAGCGCGGATAGACCAGCTGCTGCCAGCGTGCCAACGACTCGCGCGGTGCGGCTTGCCACCCTTGCAGCTCGAACAGCTGCTTGATCCCCTGCTTGCGCAGCAGACGGGCCACCTCGGCCACTTCGCGGGACGCACCGTAGAGGGCAACCGGACGATCGGCTTTCAGCCCCTTGATCTCGAGCGCCTTTGGCCACTCTTCATCGCTGTATTTCCACTCGGCAGAGAGGTTCTCGGCGCCCGCCACATGACCGCCCTGCTTCTCCCCTTCCATCGGCCACCCCTGATAGAAGTAGCTGGCGCGGGTATCCAGGATGACAGCCTGTTTGGCCTTGGCATCGGCCAGCGAGAGCGGTGGCAACTCCCCTGCCACGGCGGGCAGGGCACACCAGAGCAGTAAGGTCGCCAGCGCGGCCTGCAGGAAGCGAAGATGTCGTTTCATGGTGATCTCTCGATTCATAGTGAACAAGGTTAAAAAATGGAGCGACCCAGCCGCTCGGCCAGCAGCTCCAGCGCCGCCGTGCCCGCCAGCGAGTTGCCGGCTTTGTTGAGCTCGGGCGACCAGACACAGACGCAGAGCTCGCCCGGGATCAGGGCGATGATACCGCCGCCGACCCCCGATTTGCCCGGCATGCCGACCCGATAGGCAAAATCGCCCGCCTCATCATAGAGACCGCAGGTGGCGAGCAGGGCGTTGACCTGTTTGGTGGTGCGGGCGGGCAGCAGCGGTACGCTCTCGCCCAGTGGCGCACCACGGTTGGCCAGATAGATGAATGCCCGCGCCAGATCGACGCAGCTCATGCGGATGGCACAGGCATTGAAGTAGCTTTGCAGCACCTTGTCCACTTCGTTTTCGAAGTTGCCATAGGCCTTCATCAGATAGGCGATGGCGGCGTTGCGGGCAGAGTGCTGATATTCGGAGCGGGCGACCACCTGATCCGCCATGATGGCCGGATTGCCGGAAAGACGGCGCACCAGCTCGAGGGTACGCTGACGCGGCGCAGTGAGGCGGGTCTCAAGCAGATCGCTCACCACCAGCGCCCCGGCATTAATAAAGGGGTTGCGGGGGATCCCCTGCTCGAACTCGAGCTGCACCAGCGAGTTGAAGGGCTGGCCGGAGGGCTCCTTGCCAACCCGGGCCCAAATCTCCTCCTCCTTATAGAGGGTGAGTGCCAGGGTCAGGCTCAGGGCCTTGGAGATACTCTGGATGGAGAAGGGTTCAAAAGCGTCACCGGCGGTGAACAGCTCCCCTTCGACGGTACAGACTGCGATACCAAACCGATCGGCCGGTACCTGAGCCAGTGCCGGAATGTAGTCGGCCACCTTGCCTTGTCCCAGCAACGGGCGCACCTCTTCAAGGATGCTGGCCAGTAATTCGGATGACAACACCATAAGCAATAAGCGATTCCATGACTAAAACAGCGGTGGAGATCCCATCCCCACTGACAAAAATCCCGCCAGCGGCGGGATTTTTCAGTTACCCACAACAAGGCGCCAGATGCGGCAGCCTTGTATCAGGCCGGTTCACCGTACCAGAGGTCGAACAGCTCGGTAACGACCACGGCTTCCATCCCCTTGCCTTCCAGCCAGGATTTGACGGCAGCGCGGTCTTCTTCGGTACACTTGCCCAGTTGCTGGGTGCAGATCATCCCTTCCCAGGCCAGGTGACCGGAGCCGGCAAAAGCCAGTTTACGGGGTTCAACAACCTCATCGATCATCGCATCGACTACCGCATCGATGGTCTCTTCGGCAGTGCCGACCGGGAAGTTGAAACTGATGTCGAAACCCATTTCCTGGAATTCATCGACGCGCAGTTTCTTGCGCAGGCGGCGGCTACGATTGGCCATGATAGCTCCTCAAGTTAGTTGATACGCTAGGTGTGTTGACGTGCCAGCTTAGCTGACACGCTTGAAAATCAGATCCCAAACCCCGTGGCCCAGACGGTGGCCGCGTTGTTCAAATTTGGTCAGCGGACGCCAGTCCGGACGGGGCACCCAGTTGCCGGTGGCGGAGGTGTTCTCGTAACCCTCGGCGGCACTCATCACTTCCAGCATGTGCTCGGCATAGTTTTCCCAGTCGGTCGCCATGTGGAACACGCCACCGATGGCCAGCTTCTGACGAATATCCTGGGCAAATGCAGGCTGTACGATGCGACGCTTGTGGTGACGGCTCTTGTGCCAGGGATCCGGGAAGAAGAGCTGCAGGCAGGAGAGTGAACCGTTCGGGATCATGTGCTCCAGCACTTCCACCGCATCGTGGCAGATCACTTTCAGATTGGTGACGCCCGCTTCCTGAGCGGTGCCCAGACAGGCACCCACGCCCGGGGAGTGCACTTCGATGCCGATGAAGTTCTTCTCGGGGGCATTCTTGGCCATCTCCACCAGAGAGGCGCCCATACCAAAGCCGATCTCCAGCACCACAGGTGCTTCACGGCCAAACAGTGCGACCAGATCGAGCTGCTTTGGCTCGAAATCGATGCCCATGACCGGCCAGAGCTCTTCCAGGGCCTTCTCCTGCCCTTTGGTCAGGCGGCCTTCGCGACGGACAAAGCTGCGGATCTTGCGCATGAACTTGCCGTCTTCGTTAAATACATCTTGGGTCACAGGCATAATGGTCTCGTTATTTCATCAATCCGGGTAATACATCTTGTGTCCGATCCCGAGCGGGACCGCTCGCGGCTCATCATTTCATCGACCCGCGAAAACAGGGGAGCGAATTATCCCAAGATAGGCCCAAGGCGCAAGTGTTTCGCGAAACAAATCCCTCATCTCTCACCATTTCATTGACAACAGTTGACAAATGCCGACCCGTTCACAGAATCGGTCACGCGTCGAGTACATGCTGCCTGCGCAAATAAAACCATACACAACAAAGGATTGCAGTATGAAATACAGAGCATTGGCGTTTGCCATCACCACTTTGCTTGCGGGATGCGACACATCAACAAATGACTCACAAACCCCTGCTGCCGCCGAGCAGGCCTATGAGTATCTGGTGCAGTTGAGCTCAACCGCAGAAGGGATTGGCGCGCGCCCCACGGGGACAGAGGCAGAAACTCGTGCCGCGGCATGGATCCAGGACCATCTGACCGGTTGGGGCTACGATGTGCAACGCCAACCCTTCACCTACACCAAAAGCGGCGCCAGTAAAAACTCCCAAAACCTGATCGCTGAGCTCAAGGGCACAAGTGACAAGGTGATCCTGATCGGCGCCCACTACGACAGTACGGGCGACAAGAAAGGTTCTGAAGGAGCCACCGACAACGGCGCTGGCGTCGCAGCCCTGCTGGCAGTGGCTGAGGCGCTTAAAGGACAAACCTTGCCCTACACGGTTCGCTTTGCATTCTTCGGGGCGGAGGAGAACGGTCTCAACGGCTCCAAAGCCTATGCCGCCAGCCTCGACAGCACCGCCGTCGCCAAGCTGCTGGCGATGGTGAACTACGACACCATCGCCGGGGGCGACATCGTCTACGTCCACTCAGCCCACTCGGACGTCGCCGAATACAACTGCACAGATCCGAGCCGCTACAGCTTCGATCCCAAGGTGCGGGATCGCCTGCTTACCCTCTCCAAACAGACTGCGACCCCGTTTGCCATTCATCCCAGCTACAGCGGTTATCCGGAAGGGGAGACTGGCAGCTGGTCAGATCACGCTCCCTTTGCCTGCCTGGGGGTGCCGATCGCCTACGTTGAAGCGACCAACTTCACCATCAACGGCGCTGATGGCTATGACGGCTACTCCCAAAGCACCAATCCAGCGCTGTGGGACTGCTATGACGCCACCACCAAGAGCGCCTGCGATCGTGACAGCGAAACCCAGTGGGGAAAAATCTGGCACACCCAGTACGACCGCCTCGACAAGATGGCGGAACTATTCCCTGGCAGAGTAGAAAGCCAACTTGGCGCCAACACCGACCTGATGATCCGCTTCCTCAAGGAACCAGGTTTGTAAGGTCAGTTGCTTGTCCACAAAACAAGATCGCCCTAACTCATTTCAATTCATGGGAGCCACACGGGCAGGTAAAATTCGGGCAGGTGCCAAACCTGCCCTTTTTTGGCGATTTTTGTGACAATCATTGCCTCATTTCTGAAATCTGATACAAACGGATAACCTGGCGGTCGAATGGAGCGACCGCCCATATGCCGAGAGAATTGTCTATGCAGCCGTTTTTTGCCCAGCGCTTCGAGAAGGTTGAACCTTCCTTTATCCGTGAAATCCTCAAAGTTGCCGCCAATCCGGAGATCATCTCCTTCGCCGGTGGCCTGCCCAATCCCCACCTGTTTCCGGTCAAGGCGATCGATCAGGCCTGTCAGGATGTGCTGCGCGAACAGGGGGCTGCTGCCCTGCAATATGCGGCGACCGAAGGCTTCGCCCCGCTGCGCCAATATATTGCCGACCGCTATCTGGCCCGCCACGGCATGCAGATCAATCCGGACAACATCCTGATCACCAGCGGCTCCCAGCAGGCGCTGGATCTGCTGGGCAAGGTGCTGATCGACAAGGGTCAGGATCTCATCATCGAAGAGCCGGGTTACCTTGGCGCCATTCAGGCTTTCTCTGTCTATCAACCCACCTTCAAGCCGATCACCCTTGAAGAAGAGGGTCTGGATCTGGCGGCGCTGGATGCGCTGCTGGCAAGCGGATCCAATGCCAAGCTGCTCTACGGCGTGCCCAACTTCCAGAACCCGAGCGGTGTCTCCTACAACCGTGCCAACCGCGAGGCACTGGCCGAGCGACTGGTGCGCCACGAGCTGTTGATGGTGGAAGATGATCCCTACGGCGAGCTGCGCTTCGAAGGGGAGCATCTCCCCCCCATTGCCAAGCTGGCGCCAAACAATACTGTGCTGCTCGGCTCGTTTTCCAAAACCGTGGTGCCCGCCTTCCGTCTGGGCTGGATGCTGGTGCCGGAGTGGCTACGCAAGAAGGTGACCATCGCCAAGCAGGCCACCGATCTGCACAGCAACGCCTTCAGCCAGCAGGTGCTGCACCGCTTCCTGACCGACAATTCACTGGATGCCCATCTGGAGAAGATCAAGGAGGTCTATGGCCGCCAGCGTGCCGCCATGGAGGCTGCACTGGCCCGTCACTGCCCGCCCGGCGTCAGCTACACCCGACCGGAAGGGGGCATGTTCCTCTGGCTGACTCTGCCAGCCCACATCAGTGCCATGGCGCTGTTTGACGAGGCGATCAAGGAGAAGGTAGCCTTCGTGCCCGGCGCCCCCTTCTATGTACGCCCCGAAATCAAGAACACCCTGCGCCTGAGCTTCTCCTGCGTCGATGAGGCGACCATCGAGGAGGGGGTCAAGCGGCTGGCCCGCGCCCTCCAGCGGATGCTCTGAACGCCCAAGCCAAACCGTATTAACAAAAAACCAGCGAGCGCTCGCTGGTTTTTTTTATGCTCCCCATTCACCCGTTCAGCCAAACAGGGTCTTGCAAAACTGCTTCATCGGAATGGGGCGGCCGTAGCGATATCCTTGCAGATAGTCAACGTGGCGAGCCCGCAGGTAGTCCGCCTGCGACTGCTTCTCGACCCCCTCCGCGATCAGGATCAATTCAAGTCGCTTCGCCAGATCAATCACGTTTTCAACGATATGGCTGGAGAGTGCATTCGTACCGATCATCTCTACAAAGCTACGGTCAATCTTGATTGCATCGACCTGAAACTGCTGCAGATAGGTCAGACTGGAGTGACCGGTGCCAAAGTCATCGATAGCGATCAACACGCCCAGTTTGCGCAATTCGGCAAACATCCGGGCGGTTGTCTCATCAGCCACCAGCAGCTCCCGCTCCGTCAGCTCCAACCCCAAATCAACGGGATTGTCCTTAAACGCGTCGAGAAAGGCCTTGCAGTCAGCCAACAGGTCGAGATCCTGGAAGTGCTTGGCGCTGATATTGAAGCAAAAATGAAACTTTGCCGGCAGCTTGCGGGCATAAGGGGAGAAGTGGTCACGCACCTCGGCCATCAACAGGCTGGTCATGGGCACGATCAGGCCGCTATCTTCCGCCAGCGGGATAAAGCGATCCGGCGAGATCATCCCCTGCTTGGGATGCTGCCAGCGCATCAGCACCTCACAGCCACGCCACTGCTCATCCTCACCGGAGACCACCGGCTGCAGGTAGGGGATAAACTCCTCCTCGATCAACGCCCGCTTGAGCTCCTCCGCTGGTGAGCTGCTACGCCCCATCAGCCTGAAGGTGCCGAATCCAATCAGCAGCGCCAGCAGTGGAGAGAGGATCAAGGTATCTCTGGAGTAGCGCCATGCGTGGCTCAAGTAATCATGCACCGTGATCCGGGTGACGACCTGATAGGGGAAATCGGCCGAAGCGAGGGCAATATAACCCTCTTCTGCCGGAGAGGGCGCCGCCCCGAACTGACCTGAGCCAAACAGTGCCCTCTGCCCCACCACCAGAGCCATCGGGGAGTTCTTGCTGGAGATCTCCAGGGTATTGCGCAGGTAGTAGCCATCCACACCGATCAGCACACTCCCCTTGTCCGTTTCGTGGCGCAGCACGATCAGGGGGCGATCCGGTGTGACCTCATTGCCTGGCAGCAGTTGCAGCCTGCCATCCACATAACTGTCAGGGTTGAAGGGGCCATCGTAGTCACCATAGAGCGAGGTGCAATAGATACGATTTCCTATAGCCAGATTGGCAGAGCGGACATCAGGCACAGTGGCCACCTGTTCGCGCAGCAGTTGTGCCGCCTCCTTGCAGGAGTGACCAAGCATCCCCTCCACATTGATGGCCGCTTGCCGGGCATGGCCGATGGAGCGATCAAACATCATCCGGGCATGCTGCAAGCGTGAATCGGAATCATGCTCTATCTCGGTCACTGTCTGCCAGATAACGGCAACAACCCCCAGCAGCAGGATCCCGCCCCCCATCAGTAGTGCCACCAGAATCCTCGAGTAAAGCTGGCGAAGTTTCAAACGACGAAATGGCATGGCGGCCTCTTTGATGCTCGGATGGTGGGTGACAGCCCCGATGGACAGGCGAAAGGGTCGCCATAATAGCGATTGAACAACAAATGTCCACCCGACAAAAATCAATCAATTCAAACTATTGTTCAACAATATGTCGCAAGAAGAGGATAGAGTTAACATCAGTCGAATGAACAAAACGTGTCAAACTCGTCCACTTGTTGAAGGAGGACGACGCCATTAGAGTAGAGCAAACGGCAGCAGGAGCGTGCAACGATGAAGATTCTGATTACCGGAGGAACCGGCTTTATCGGCCGCAAGCTGGTTGCCCATCTCAAGGTCAATCACGAGGTCGTGGTATTGAGCAGGCAGGGGAGCCGCGCCTACTCCCTGCTCGGTCACGATATCAAGGTATTGGATAACCTTGACCGGCTCGATGACCTCAATGACGTGGACGCAGTGATCAATCTGGCGGGTGAACCCATCGCCGCCGGACGCTGGAGCGAATCGCGTAAACAGCTGCTCTGCGACAGCCGCTGGCTGCTGACCGAGCAGCTGGTGGATCTCATCAAGCTCTCCACAACGCCGCCCAAGGTGCTGATCAACGCCTCCGCCATCGGCTGGTATGGCAGACAGGGCACCGAAACCCTCGACGAGCAGTGCCGCTCTCCCAACGACGAGTTCACCCACCAACTCTGCCAACAGTGGGAGACCCTGGCACTGGAAGCACAAAGCAAGCAGACCCGGGTCTGTATCGTGCGGATCGGGCTGGTGCTCGGCATGGATGGGGGAGCGCTACCCAAAATGCTCCCCCCATACCGACTCGGACTCGGCGGCCCCATGGGGTCGGGCAGCCAGATGATGAGCTGGATCCATGTGCAGGATCTGGTGCGCGCCATCCTGTTCATACTGGAGCACGAAGAGTGCAGCGGCATCTTCAACGGCACTGCGCCCCATCCGGTCAGCAACCGGGAGTTCAGTGAGACTCTGGCCGCGACCCTGCACCGTCCACACCTCTTCTTCGTCCCGGCGCCGCTGTTGCAACTGGTGATGGGGGAGGCGGCAGATCTGCTGCTGACCGGACAAAAGGTGATACCAACAAGGCTGCAACAGGCCGGTTTTCACTTCAGCTATCCCGAGCTGCCGAGCGCCCTCACCAATCTTCTGCGTGAGCCCCGCTAACTACTAACAACAGCTCACAGCGTCCGCTCGTCAGCACCTCGTATAGCAAGCAGCCCGACCAATGGCCAGGCTGCTTGTTTATTGTGGATACTCGATTGCACTTGGTCGCATCGGCTCGCGCTGGCGGGATTACAACAGTCCCTGACCCAGCCCCCGCAGCCGATCGCTCAGGGTGCCAGCCAGCAGCTGGCGCTGCATCCCCTGCCCCGCCAGCGTCACCAACAGCGCCCCCAGAGTCGGCAGACCGAGCCAGATGGCCCAGTGGAACTGCCACAACCCCTCGAACCACCACCACTGCAGGCCAAAGGAACAGAGCTCCACCACCATGGCGGCGCAGAGCCCCGCCAGCGCACCACTGGCCACCAGCTCCCAACGCAGCATCTTTTTCAGCAGTTCGCTGCTGGCACCCAGGGTGCGCATCAGCAGCAGTTCGCGCCGACGCTGAGCCATGCTGGCCTGGGTCTGGGTCAGCAGCACCAGCAGCGCGGCCACTGTCACCAGCCCCAGCATCAGCGCCAGTGCCCGGCTCACCTGCTCCGATACCTGAGTGAGCCGCGCAATCAGGTCATCCACATCGATAAGGCTCACCGTGGGGTGACGGCGGATCAACTCCACCTCGGCAGTGCGCCCCGCCTCGGGCAGCCGGTAGCTGCCAAGCCAGGTACGGGAGAAGGGTGCCAGCAGATCCTCGGAGAAGATCATGTAGAAGTTGGGCCGCATATTGTCCCACTTGATGCTGCGCAGACTGGTGACCCTGGCGCCGAAGCTGCGCCCCTCGATGGTAAAGGCGAGCATGTCCCCCAGCTTGATATCGAGTCGCTTGGCCAACTCGCTATCCACCGACACCTCGCCGGACCCGGCAAGCCACTTCCCGGCCACCAGCTTGTTGTCGGTTGGCAGGGTAGCCGTGGTGGTGAAGTTGAGCTCCCGATCTACCCCCTCGCGGCCACTGCTGGCCCCCTCGCCCACCGCCTCACCGGCAATATGGGTCAGCCTGCCGCGCACCATGGGATAGAAATCGGAGGTGGTGGCCCCGGCCGCCGCCAGTTCGCTCAGGATCCCCTCCCGTTCGTTCTCGGCCACATTGACCAGAAAACGGTTGGGCGCATCGACGGGGAGACGGGCCGAAAACTCATCCAGCAGATCGACCCTGGCCGCCCAGAGCAAGCCAAACAGCATCAATGCCAGCGCAAAGCCCGCCAACTGAAACAGGCCGCTGCTGCGCTCGCGCGACAGGTGGGCCAGAGCCAGCCGCAAGGCATGAGGCCCGTTCACTCTTGCTCCCAGCCGCAACATCAGCGCCGCCAGCAGGGCCAGCAGCCCCATCAGCAAGCCCATGCCCCCCACCAGCCCCAGCGCCAGCCGCACATCGGCGGTAAAGCCCCAGACCAGCGCAAACAGCCCGAGCAGACCGACCGGCAGGGCCAGCCAGGGGGGAATCCCCGCCTCCAGCTCGCGACGCAACACCCGTAGCGGCGGCACCTTCAGCAGCCGCAAGAAGGGCACAAAAGCGAGCAGCAGGGTGATAAAGAGCGCCACTGCCACGCCCAGCACAAAGGGGCGCCAAGAGGGGGGCGGCAGATCCGGCGGCAGCAGGTCCCCCAGCAGTTGCAAGGTGATCCACTGCATGGCAGTGCCCGCCACCAGACCCAGCAACGCGCCGATCAGCGTCAACGACAGCAGCAGGGTTCCCATCAGTTGCCAGAGCGAGCGACGGGATGCCCCCAGGGTTTTGAGCAGCGCCACCATATTGGTCTGGCGCTCGGCAAAGTGGCGCACAGCGATCCCCATCGCCAACGCCCCCAGCAATACCCCGCTTAGCGAGGCAAGCCGGAAGAAACGCTCGGCATTGGCCAGCGAGCGGCCAACTTGGGATTCGCTGTCATCCGGTTTGATCCACTTCTGTCCGGCCTGCAATTGCGGCAGCAGCCATTGCTCGTAACGGGCCAGCGACTCTCTCGACCCCTTGAACAGATAGCGCCACTGCTGGCGACTGCCGGGGAGCAGGGCGCCGGTCGCCTCGATATCGGCACTGTGGATCAGTGCACGCGGCGCCAACAGGAAGGGACTGAAGCCCTGATCCGGCTCCTCGCCAAGCAGGCCTGCCACCTTGAGCACCGTATTGCCCACCTCCAGCTCATCCCCCGTTTTAGCCTTGAGCAGCTGCATCACCCGGGCGGAGAGCCAGATCTCGCCGGGAGCCGGGGCGCGGGCAGGTTCCAGAGTGAGCTTGCCGTAGAAAGGGAAACCATTGGGCACAGCCCGAATGGAGGCAAGCTGCAGCGCGTCGCCGTGAAACAGCATGCTGTTGAAGCTGACGGTGGTCTGCACCGCCAAGCCATCCAGTTTCGCTCGGGCCAGCCAGCCATCCGGCAGAGCGGCCGCGGTGCGCAGCACCCGATCCGCCCCGATAAAGTCGCGGCCCGACGCCTTGAGTCCGGCATCGAGCCGATCCGCCACCAATGCCACACTCAAGACGCACGCCACGCTCAGGGCCAGCGCCAGCACAAACCAGCGCAGCTCGCCGCTAAATCCTTCCCGGCGAAGCAGTCGCCATCCCAATCGCCACTGCATCATCCCTTGCATCTCCCGCTTGACCCGCAGCTCACCCCGTTACACCACATCATGGGCCACCTCGCGATCCAGTCTGCCCGCCGTCATGACCAGTTGCCGCTGGCAACGCTCGGCCAGCTGATGATCATGGGTCACCACCACTAGCGTGGTGCCGTGCTTGCGATTGAGTTCAAACAGCAGCTCGATCACCTTCTCGCCGGTCTTGCTGTCGAGGTTGCCGGTCGGCTCGTCCGCCAGCAGCAGGCTTGGACGGGTCATAAAGGCGCGGGCGATGGCTACCCGCTGCTGCTCACCGCCGGAAAGCCGTGGCGGCAGATGGTGCAACCGCTCGCCAAGTCCGACCGCAGCCAGCAGCTCGCGGGCTCTTGGTTCGCAATCCCGCTCACCGCGCAGCTCGGCGGGCAGCATCACATTCTCGAGCGCCGTCATGGTCGGGAGCAGCAGGAACGACTGGAACACAAAGCCGATCTGCTCGGCGCGCAACCGGGCCCGCCCCTCTTCATCCAGCTCACCGAGAGATTTGCCGAGGATTTCGATGTCTCCCTGACTCGGCAGATCGAGCCCGGCCAGCAGCCCCAGCAAGGTGGACTTGCCGGAGCCGGAGGCGCCAACCAGGGCCACCGTCTCGCCGCTATTGACTTGCAGATCGATCCCTTCAAGGATGGTGAGGCTTTCCTGGCCGAGGCGAACCGATTTGCCGAGGCCCTTGACGACAATAATGGGGGTTGAACTCATGCTCTGTATCCTTTGTTCCAATCCCTTGATGACAATCCATAGCGGGAGTTGAATTGATGGTGCGTATTCTGTTTGCCTTGTTCGTTGGCCTTGGCAGCCTGCTCTCGTCGGCTCAGGCCCAGACCCTGCTGGTGCTGGGAGATAGCCTGAGTGCCGGGTATCAGATGCAGGTTGAGCAGAGCTGGCCTGCCCTGCTCAACCAGAAATGGCAGGAAGAGGGGGGCAAACACACCCTGCTCAATGCCAGCATCAGCGGTGAAACGACCCAAGGGGCGCTGGCCCGTCTGCCCGCTCTGCTGAAGGAGCACAAACCGGACTGGCTGCTGATCGAACTGGGGGGCAACGATGGCCTGCGTGGCTTCGCACCGACCATTACCCGCCAAAATCTGGCCAGCATGATCGCGCTCGCCAAGGCGCAGCAGACCCGTGTGGTGTTGACCCAAATCCAGCTGCCCCGCAACTACGGTGCCCGCTATCTGCGCCAGTTCGAACAGATCTTTCCCGAGCTGGCTCAAGCTAACGATCTGCCGCTGCTGCCCTTCTTTATGGATGATATTGCGCTGCGCCCTGAACTTATGATGAACGATGGTATTCATCCCACCCCGGCGGCCCAGCCCAAGATCCGCGACAAGGTAGCCGGTTTTATTGAGCCCCTTATGGAGCCATAAGAAACATCTCCCCCTGTTTAACTCAGCAGCAGGCTGTTCATCAGGGCCCGCAGTTTGAGCGGTTTGACCGGTTTGCTGATGTAGCCATACCCTCGCTCACGGATCTGCACCTGCAACTCGCTCTTGCGATCGGCGCTGATGACGATGCCCTCCAACTCGTCACCACACACCTGTTGCAGCGCAGCCAGCGCCTCCAGCCCGGTCTTGCCATCGTCGAGGTGATAGTCGGAGAGCACCAATCTCGGCACAAACCCGTCTGCCACCAGCGCTTCGGCTTCGGCCAGATCGACGGCGCAACGCACCTCGCAGCCCCAACGGCTGAGCAAAGTGCTCATGGCAGTCAGAATATCCCGCTCATTGTCGATGCAGAGCACAGCTACGCCTTCCAGCTGGCTATCGCGTACTACAGGCGCCACCAACTGTTGAGGGACAACCGGTCGGGTGGCCAGATTGAGGGTCACCGCAAAGACCGATCCCTTGCCCGGCCAGCTTTGCAGGGTGAGCTGATGGCCAAGCACCTGCGAGATGCCGCGGGCGATGGCGAGCCCCAGACCCAGCCCCTGCTCCTTGGCGGTACGGGAGTGATCGAGACGGGAGAACTCGTCAAAAATAGCCTCCTGCTTGTCCTGCGGGATACCGGGGCCGTTGTCCCACACCTCGATGCAGATCTTGCTTCCTGACCTGCGACAACCGAGCAGCACCCGCCCCCCCGGATTGTAGCGAAACGCATTGGTCAGGAAATTCTGCAACACCCGGCGCAGCAGCCGCACATCGCTATGCACCGCATGCTTGCTCTCCACCACCGAGAAGTGGATCCCCCCCGCCTGTGCCAATACCCCAAATTCCGCCTTGAGGTTGTCGAACAAGTCATGCAGGGCGAAGTCGAGTTTCCTGGCTTTGAATTTGCCCGCTTCAAGCCGCGAGATATCGAGCAGATCGCTAATGAGATCCTCGGTCGCCCCCAGCGCATCGTCGATATGGTAGGCGATACGTGCCGGTTCCCCCTCGGCGGGCAACATCTCCAGCAGGGAGGAGGTAAACAGCTTGGCCGCATTGAGGGGCTGGGTCAGATCGTGGCTGACCGCCGCCAGAAAGCGACTCTTGGAGTGGTTGGCCCGCTCCACCTGCTGGTTCACCAGCAATAGTTGACGGTTGAGCTCGGAGAGCTCACGGGTGCGCTCGGCCACCCGTGCCTCCAGATGTTCGTTCGCTTCGCGCAGCACCCGTTCGGCATCGCGAAACGGGGTGATGTCAGTAAAGGTCATGACAAAACCACCGGCGGGCATGGGGTTGCCCTGCATCTCGATTACTCGCCCATCCGGGCGCTCCCGCGCCGAGATATGGGCGCTGCCCCGCTTCATAAAGGCGACCCGCCGCGCCACATGATCCTCGATATCGCCGGGGCCACAGAGCCCCTGCTGCGCGTTGTAGCGGATGATCTCTTCAATGGGGCGCCCTGCCTGAATAAGCCCGGGCGGATAGTGGAACAGCTCGATGTAACGGCGGTTCCAGGCCACCAGCCGAAGCTCCCTGTCCACCACCGAGATCCCCTGCCCGATATGCTCGATCGCACCCTGCAGCAGGCCGCGGTTGAAGCGAAAAACGTCGGAGGCTTCATCGACGATGGTGGCGATCTCCTCGAGCTGCATGTTGCGCCCCTGCAGGGCAGAGGCGAGCACCAGCCGTGCCGATGAGGTACCAAACACCCCCGCCAGCAGCCGCTCGGTGTGAGCGATAAGCTCGGCCGAAGCCTGCATCTGGGGCGCCAGGGTGCCGCCCCGCTCACCGGCGAAACGACCAAAGGCGCGTTTGACCCGGCTTGAGCCGACAAAGCGGGCCGCCAGCATCTCCAGCTCCTTGACCGAGACCCGCGCCTGATAGAGGGCGGCGGTATCGCGACTCGGCTTGCCGACAAAGTTGGCCGCCTGCAGCCGCTCGCTCACCGCAGGGCGCGACAGCAGCGAGCCCGCCACATAACCGAGCAGGTTGAATAGCAGGCTCAGGAAGATGCACCAGGCTCCGAGACTCAGCTCGCGAAATGCGGGCCAGTCCGGCGGTGCCAGCAGTTCGGTCAGCGGTGAACCGGCCAGCAGCCCGCTCTCCACCAGCAGGGTGACGAACCAGAGGCTCACCCCGAGGCTCAACCCAAGATAGACCCCCTTGCGATTGCCGTGACGCCAGTAAAGACCGAGCAGCAGGGCTGGCGCAAACTGGGCCACCGCGCCAAAAGAGAGATAGCCGATGCGCGACAAGCTGGTGAGATCGCCGAGCCAAAGGTAGAGCCCCCAGGCCGCCAGCAAGATCAGCAGGATGGCGCCACGGCGCACCTGCAACAGCAGCCGTACCAGCCGCTCGTCACGCCCCTGCCGCCAGAAGCGGCGCAGCAGCACCGGCAGCACCAGATCGTTGCTCACCATGATCGCCAACGCGATGGTGCAGACGATCACCATGCCAGTGGCCGCCGAGGTGCCGCCGAGAAACGCCAGCATCGCCATGCCATCGAACCCGAGTGCCATCGGCAAACTGATCACATAGGTGTCGGAGGCCATGTCGGCACCCACCCACTGCTTGCCCGCCAGCGCCAGCGGCCAGATAAAGAGCCCCATCACGAACAGGTAGAGCGGGAAGATCCAGCGCGCCCAGTGCAGATCCTGCCCCTGATTGTTCTCCACCACAGTCACATGAAACTGGCGCGGCAGGCAGATGACGGCGCACATCGCCAGCACCGTATAGATGGCAAGCTCCAGCAGGTTGCCGGGGCTCACCGCCACCACCTGTGCAAAAAAGTCGCGGGTCACCTGCTCGTGAGCCTCGCCCGGTTTGCTCAGGATCAGCCAGAGGGCGAAGCCCCCCACCGCGATAAAGGCCAGCAATTTGACCACCGATTCGAAGGCGATGGCCACCACCATCCCCCTGTGGTGCTCGGTGGCATCGAGATGGCGGGTGCCGAACAGGATGCTGAACAGCGCCAGCAGCAGGGTAACCCCGAGCGCCAACTCGCTGGTATTGCTGGTCGGGCTGATGCCGCCACTGTTGACCATCAGCAGATCCAGCCCGGTGACGATGGCTTTGAGCTGCAATACCAGATAGGGGAGGATCCCCATGATGGCGATGAGGGCGATCACCATGGCGAGCCGCTGGGATTTGCCGTAACGGGCGGCGATAAAGTCGGCGATGGAGGTGATGTGCTCGCGCTTGGCCACCAGAATAAGGCGCGCCAGCAGCCGCCAGCCAAACAGAAAGACCAGCATGGGGCCAAGGTAGATGGGCACCGGCGACCAGGGGGATTCACTCGCCTGCCCCACGGTGCCGAAGAAGGTCCAGGAGGTGCAGTAGACCGCCAGCGACAGGCTGTAGAGCAGCGGTTGCCCCTTGAGACGGTGCCGTTTGTGCTTGTCTGCCACGAAGGCGATCAGAAACAGCAGCCCCAGATAGGTGAGCGACAATCCGATCAGCAGCCATCCCTGGTGCATCGATAACTCCTTGTCCATGTTGAGTTTTTGTATACAACCTCGCCAGTCTAGAGAGGCTGCTGCCAAAAGTCATCCCCTTCGGACAGATTGAAATTATCGTTTTTCAATAAGTTTAGCCTTGACTCTATATCGCAAAACGATAAACACTAGCGTCTGTTTATTGATAAACAATAATTTCATGCGCGCACGCTCCATCTTTTTTCTCTTTCAAGCAAGAGGTGAAACGATGAAACACCATACGCTCGGACACATCAGCGACCTTATCGAATGGTGCCTGCTGCTGACCCTGCTGGCAGCACCGTTCATGGCCCTAATCTTTCTGTCACATTCCATCTGGAGATAAACGATGAAACACAACAAGCTCGAACGAATGAGCGGCCTAATCGAGTGGGTTCTGCTATTTGCACTGGTGGCCACCCCACTTATGACCGTCATGGGAGCCTGGTCACACCTGTTGGGTGGCAACGACTATCTGCATCAGGAGCTGGTCGATGCCCTGGCAGTGAATGACGGTTCCACACTCAGTAATGTCCCACTGAACATGCCCTCACCAGTAGTGACCACTACGGCCCCCTCGATTGCCGACTACCCCCTCAATATGGGTACCCGCCTGCTGGCGACCTTGGTCATGCTGCTGCCTGATGTAGTTTTCATGCTCATCCTGTGGCAACTGCTCCAGCTGTTTCGTGGCTATCGATGCGCCATGCTGTTCACCTTCGACCAGATCCGTCGTTACAAAATGATCGGACTGCTGCTGTGTGCCAGTTTCATCGCCGAGATCATCACCACGCCACTGCTGGATATAGCGCTCACTCTGCAAGGCCCTGAACTGCACGGCACCATCAATATCAGCTCCTCAAACTTTCAGCTGCTGCTGGGTGGATTGATCGTCTCGGCGCTGGCACTGGTCATGCGCGAGGCCAAACTGCTGGCCGATGAACAGCAACTGACGGTGTGAGGAACATATGCCCATTATCATCCGCCTCGATGCCCTGCTGGCCGAGCGCAAAATGACCGCCCGCGAACTGGCCCAGCGCATCGACATCACCGAGGCCAACCTCTCGATCCTCAAGAATGGCCACGCCAAGGCGGTGCGCTTCTCCACTCTGGAGGCCATCTGCCGTGAACTCAATTGCCAGCCCGGCGATCTGCTGGGCTACGAGCAGGAGCACTAACCCCTTATGAGTCGTCATATCACCCTGTTTGCCCTGTGGCTGCTGCCGCTGTGGGCCTGCGCTGGCAATGACGCGAGCGGCCCCCGCTATCTTATCGAGCGGGGCGCCAGCGCCAATGTGCTGCAAGTGCGCCTCACCATGCAGGGCAAGCCCCCTTTTACCCTGCTCCCCGCTCGTCAGTTGCCGGGCAGTGCCACGCCGGTTTCCCCCGCGCTGGTCTGCCTTGCAGACAACCAGCCGGTTGCCCTCAACCAGCCCTTCTCCTGCAAAGAGGTTGGCTGGCAGATCACGCTCACACCGGCTCCGACAGTGGGTGCGGATGCCTCGGCCCAACAGTCGCTTCTGTTCGCTCCCAACCAGTGGCTATTGACCGAATGGGGTAACTTTGTGCGCCAGCAGGGGAGCCGCCAAGGGAAGGTATGTCTGCCGGATGGCAGCTGCCAACCGTTACCGGATGTCAACCAGCCACCGCTGATCTTGCCATTTGGTCTGCAAACTGTGCCCGTCACCAAGCCGGATCCGCGGCTGGTGCTGAGCCATGACGAGACCGCCAATCAGCTCGATCTGCCGGCCTTGCAGCAGCAACTGAATGAGATCATCGACTATCTGGCCTTCCAGCTCGATGTGGATCCACCCACTCACCCGTGGCAACTGGTGTGGCTGGGGCGGGATGTGGCGACCCGCTCTCTCGGCGGCACCGCCGGAGATCAGGTGTTTGTCGCCAACTACCCCACCGAGGCTGGCAAACCGACGCCACAGGCCCCCTTGCGCCTGCTGCGCACCTCGGCCCACGAGGCGGTGCATATCCTGAGCGCTCGCCACTCTGCTCCACAACCCACCTGGGTCAACGAGAGCCTCGCCGAGTACCTCGCCATCAAGGCGCTACGCCGCTTTCGGCTGCATCAAGTCACGGCGGTCAACGAGCTGGCCGAGTGGGGCAAACAGCTGCCCCATAGCGATAGCGGTCTCTATCGGGCGGCCCGCGAGGTGATGGCTGGCGATCGCTCCTACTACCCGCTCTTTTACGTCAAGGGGAGCGCCTTCTGGGAAGCGCTGGAGCGGGAGCTGCAACACAATGACGTGACGCTGGCCCAACTGCTGCCCCAACTGGGCTGGCTGCCGGATAGTCGCTTTGATGCCGCCTCCAATGAACTACTTGCCGGCACCATCGGCTCGAACACCTGGCGCCGCCTCAGCCGCCTCTATCTGGGCGAGCAGCAGTAACAGCGCAACCGCGACAACGAAAAAGGGAGAGCCGTGGCTCTCCCTTTTGTTAGGTGATGATTCAAATAGACAAATATCAGGCTAGAGCCCTCTCCTGCGCAGAGGGCGCAAAGGGGCGCAGCCGCAGGAAGAACACCGGCAACACCACCAGCACCATCAGGAAGAAGATGCCGCCGCCAAGTGGCTCGAACAGCACGCCGCAGACAGCCATCAGGGCCGCCACCGTCATGCCGAGGCCAAGGGCCGCATAGAGCGCCTGGGTCGGGATCAACTGCTCGGCGGGCAGCTGGCGAGTCATAAAACGCACCGCCCCGAGATGACTCATGCCGAACGTCACCGCGTGGAGCAGTTGCCCCAGCACCAACACCCATAGCTCGGTCGAGGCACCCAGCAATACCCAGCGCACCACACAACCGATGGCACCGGCGATAAAGAGACTCTGGGCGCCAAAGCGCTGCAAGAAACGCTTGTCGGCGGCAAACATACAGATCTCCGCCACCACTCCGAGCGCCCAGAGATAGCCGATGATGGTGCCGCTATATCCTTGCGCCTTCCAGTAGATTGCGCTGAAACCGTAATAAGCGGCGTGGCTCCCCTGCAGCAAAGCTGTCAGCAGCAGGAAACGGCGCACCGGTGCGCTGCGCAGGGTTGCCAGCAAGGACGCCTTGGCGCGCTCGCCCTGACTATCCTGTGGCGCCGGATAGAGCGGCAGCCAGCTGAGCAGCAGCATCAGCACCAGCCCCGCCACCATGGTGTGCAAAATCCAGTCACTACCGAAGTTGCCCACCAGCGCCCCCACCAGAGTAGAGGCGACGATAAAGGCAAAGGAACCGCATAGCCGCACCTTGCCGTAATCGAGGTGAGCCTGCACCACCATGCGGGTCGCCAGCGCCTCACCCACCGGCATCAGGGTCGGATAGATAAAGTTCGCCAGTAGAGTCAAGCCCACCAGCCACCAGAGGTTATGACTGAGGTAGAAGCCGAGAAACGCCAGTAGACTGAGCAGGGAGAGCAAGCGGGTAACTGGCAGCAGATGCCCTGCCCCCTTGATCTGCCCCATCACCATCAGGTTGCCGGCAAAACGGATCGCCATCCCCGCCCCCAGCAGGAGACCGATCATCTCGGCGCTGACGCCCACCCCCTCCAGCCAGAGCGACCAGAACGGCAAGTAAGCACCGTAGACAAAATAGAAGGCGCCGAAAAAGAGCGCTAACCAGGAAAACGCGGGCATAGATCCTCTGCAACCGGATGACGGGAGCAGAATGATAACCCATCCTCCCCCGCAGATCCCGATGGAAACCCTGCGCAGAAAACGAAAAAAATTCAATAAAATTGAACTATTACCGAAGAGGTGGGGTCTACCTGGTAACACCTCCTCCTGGTTAGTGTTGCAATCCTTCCACCCGCCCATGGCGGGTTTCTTTTTTGTCCCCTAATCACTTTTCTTCATAACCAGGATCTACATCTCGGATTCAAATTTAAATCCATCCTCACCACGAAAAATCATCTGGACACAACAAATCTTCGAACTATCCTGCACCAAAACTATTTGTAGCGATAAAAAACACCGGCGTTAAGCCGGTGTTAGGTGATAACTAGATCTATACACTCACTATTTCACAACCACGGCAATCAAAAACAATCCTCGTAATTTTCCAATGCCTGAGAGAAATCAAACTTCTTTCCTTTAGCATTTATATAAAAAACATTGTCAAAGTTAGCACCCTGGTAACTAAAGTGATACCGCCCATTAACTTTGCCATCAATTATTTCAACCCAGTCACTATTAACAGCATATGGTCGACCTTCGTCATTCGCCTCTTCTTCAGAATTCACTTGAACTATAGTTATTTTATCTTTATTTTTCCCATATTGAACATATCCTCCAACCCAACCCGCAGTGGAGGCCCACATCATTCGCATTTTAATTTTACCATCTGTACTAACAAAGCAGCGATAGTCTACGCCGACATCTTCAGCACAACAAATAGAAGAAAACAGAATAAAAACCAAGACCAAATATTTATTCATTTAAGTTATTCTATAGTTATAATACTCTGCCCAACAAAACCTCGCCAATCTCGACAAAGCCGTCCATACCACTTTTCACCCATCTCCTGCGGAGTACATGGTTGAGTATCTAGCAGAGTCAAAAATATTGGGTTCCCAGATTTCCCCACCGTACGGACTTACTGGTTCAACGCCTCCTCATGATGGATGCCTGGACTGAATTTGTTACTGGATAACTACCGTTCAAATTAAATAAGCGACTTGGACAGGCCACTTCCATCTATATTTTTTGCCTAATATGTTGTTTTGTAAATATATGCTACACAACCATCTGATGGGCATAAAACTGATGCAGAGCCGTCCTTGGCCATCAGTCTTGCCTATCAAGGTAAATCATGAATTAATTGAATCTCATTATTCAAAAAAAACACTCTTTCCTTTGTTACATTCATAAGGCATTTTTTAATTTCTATCAGTTGAGCAATAGAACTGTCTTCAAAAAAAGCTCCCCTCGCGTAACACTGAGCATCTCTGATGCTTAATCCAATATCTTTGGGATTGAACCAGTTGACTCCAGTATTTTTCTTTAGATTGCTTATCATAACCGCTAGATAACAATGTAGATTTTAAATTATTATATGTTTTGTTTAACTCAGCATCAGCTTGTTTTGATTTACTTTCATAACAAGCAGCAAGATTGGTAGATGGCGCAGAGATATCACAATTACGATCTGTGTTTGAAAATACACTCAATGATATAAAAAAAAGAGCAAAAGATAGTCTTTTCACAGTTATTCTCCAGTTAGATATTTAGCTCTGTTACGCCCAGGCTCATATTGGCTCAAGGTGGGATTATTCTTGATGTAATCGGCGTATTTTTGTCTCTAATGAAGAAATAAGAGGAGCCTTTCTCAAAGGCCCCTCTTTAATTTACACAAAGAAGTTAACTATTATTCACATCATCAACATATTGGTTGATGTACTCATTTAAATTTTTGACACTATCTAATTCACACTGAACCATTAACAACTCACCACGCTGACCACCAATGTTTGAATAAAGCATACATTTTTCATGGATAGCAAGCCGTTGTTTATCGTAAAAATTTTTCGAAAAGCCATAATCACTAGACTTTGAAGAAATGATGTTTTTTAAATTGCTTTCATATTTTGCCGTTTGCTTTTGAACACAGGAAACCATTTCCTGATGCATTCCCGACGAATTGTTACAATCACTACTAGCAACAGCGTATTGGTTAGCTAAAAAAACGCTCAAAAATAAAATAGAATGTTTTTCCATTTTTACACCACAAAAACTGTAAGTAACTCATAATCAGCAAGGCTGGAACTCAATTCACCCCTGCATTTAGTCAAGTTAAATTACATCACAGATAGATGCATTTACTCTGGTAAAAAACCATTTAAATAATCTATTCTGTCTACAGTCTTTTTGAGTTGACAGGTTAAGTATTCCACACCAAAACCCTCTCCTCCAGAGCCCATGCCTTGTGGATTTTCAAAATTACAACTAGAATCACGAAACTTAATCCAATCACGTTGAGCCAACTTCAAGTATTTTGTTCTAGGCTCACCGATTCCTTCATAATCATTCTGTAAATATGAAAAAAGATTTTGGTAAACCTTATTTAGCTCTGCATCTGATTTATTATACAAAGTTTCAACACACTTAAATCTAGCTGTTAAGTCAAGGTTTTCGCATTGTCTTGCATCAAACATTGCTATCGATGATGCAAAAAAATATCCTAGTATAATCATAAATAGTTACACCTTCTTTGATGTCTATCGAGTGGAACATTATAAGTTTCTTTCCACCTGTTACTTTTTATATTTTCTTTAAAAGCTGAAAACTCATCGTTATTTTTTATGCTCTCGACGAGATCGGGTATGAAAAATTCTCTAGTACTAGGACGATTATCCCCTCTAAAAGTGAGGTCAATGAGCAAATCCTTTATGTTTTGAGGAAGTGCAAGCCATGAAATCATTCTTTCCGGATCTAAATCAATACCATTTGGAGCAGCTCTTGTGCGAGTCCCCTTCGGATTTTCGATCGTTCTTTTAGCAATAGCTTCTAACTTTAGATAGATTTCATTGAACAAATAGTGCTGCTGCTTTCTCGTAAGGGTCTGTTCATTTCTGGGAACAACGTTATTTATTGCTATAGTATAATCATATGCAGCCTTCCGCTGAAGACCAACTGCACCAGTGAGCCAATGCAACATGGAACTTGATAGCGGTTTGCAATTATTAGAAATAGCCGTTGTTAACTTGTTCAGCTCGCCAATTGATATTTGGCCCAGATCAAGCCCCCTTCCATAAGTAACACCAGACGCACCAATCACAACCCCTCTATTATTTGGAACATGTGGATGTCTTGAAAAATACATACTCGTATCAACATCGTTCCCTTCAGCATCAAATGTGAGCTGTCCTTTGGGTACAGTGAGCCATTTTTCATCCATTTCATCATCAGAGATAGGCTCAGCCACCAACCCCATCATCCCTGCCGGATGAATAAACCAAGGTTTGGTATCACCCAATATCGCGCTGGCATCTTCCACCCACGCCATATTGCGGTGTACCTGCATCGCATACTCATAGAGCTTCGGCTGGTCAGCCAACTCCTGCTTGAGACGCGGCCAATCCCCCGGTTTTACCCATTCGCTTTTGTGCTTGATAAACAACATGCGCAACTTGCCCGCCAGCTCCTCATCGGCCAGCACGGCCTTGATGTCATTGCCGCTCAGGGTGCCATTATTGTCCCTGTCTGTCACCAGCTTGTCATAGAGGGTACTAAAAAATTTGCTCGCCTCTTTCTGCTGCGGATCTTCACTCTCGGTATCTGCCTTATCTAAAAAGCCATCTTCATCGCTGCTACCATCGACCAGCTTGACGCCCAGCTGGTGCCAGTCGTGCTGACTGATGACTTCGACATCACCGCCCTTCAATACGAACTCGCCAGGCAACTCCCCGTCCGCAGTAGTCCGCTCACGCACTTTCACAAAATTGTTGGCACCATGAGTAACAATATCAGACTCTTTCACCGCCAACGGTAAGACCAGCGGCCCAAAATTGGCAACCTCGTGAAAACCATGTTGGCTATCGCTGGTTAGACGATAGGTAGTGACCTCTTTCTTTACTAGCAGGTAGCCTTGGCCACCGGTGACCCGCGCCTTGTTATTGATGCAATCTTTAAGCGCCTGTTTGTCGCTCTCTGACACAAACACCTCAAAGTGCACGGCTTTGCTGTCGGCGTCTTTCTCGAAACCGCTGGCACTGGCAGTGGCTAGCTCATGCTCCCCCCAATGACCGATGATCTCTCCGGCCTGCACCGGTATCGGATTTGCGCTGCGGTTAACAACCGGCGCATCGTCTTTGAATTCGACCGGGGTACTCGGTTCAGCGGGCAGTCCGGCCCCCATCTTGCTTTTTGCCAGCCAGCCAACGGCACCTTTGCCAGCATTGGTCATCACCTGATTCGCACTGTCTTTGACTGTGCCGCTGCCCGTCTTGAACACCTGTACTTTACGAAACTCTGTCGTGCCGCCATTGAGGTTCACCATCTGTGGTGGCTCAGTGGATACCACCACCTCACTGCCAGCAGGCAGCCCCATGCTACCCACTGTGGTGTCAGCAGTTTTACGTAACCATGTATTACTCGGGACCTTGTGGCGGGCCGGTTTGCCTTCTGGTGGGGTCATCCACGTCGGCTTTTGCGGATATTCATGCTGTAACTGGCTCTGTGCGATATAGAACGGGCTGTTCGGTTCATCGACGTAGTGCACCAGAAAATAATTGTGGGCTTCATCCCTGTGGTTGAGCAGGTTGCTCGGGGTTTGCTGGAGCAACTTCACCTCAGCACCTGTTTTGGCATACACAGGACTACTGCCCGACAGTCGGCGTGTCAGCTTTAGGGGGTCTCCCTGCGCCACCGGTTCATAGGTGGAGACACCTGAGCCCTTGACGGTAACTCGCGCCGCCTCGGGACTGTTGTAGCTGTTCTCGCAGGCGATGTGCATGTAGAGGCTGTAGAACGTCAGGCGATTCTTGTTCTGCTCTCCGCCTTCGTAGCGATGACGAACCAGACAAAACGAAGGGGAGGTATGTAGCTCAATATCGTCTCCTGGCTTTCCTGCTTCGGGGCTGCGGGTTGCCTTGGCCGGTTTGGTCGCCAGTCGGTAGGCCACAATCTCCCCGTCAGCAATCGCGCGCACTGCTCCGCTCGGGTGCCAGCCTCCGCTTTTACTGAAATGGATACCACCGTGCCAAATGCGGTTACGGCCTATCGGGAAGGTACCGCTCTTGAGACCATTGATCTTCTTGATAAATTCATCGAGGGATGCAATCTCGCTGGAGCCATTTTCACCCGCCAGTTGCATGGGATAGACGATTTTCATCTTTATCATTCAATCCTAAGTTATTCGTCGAACATCAAGCAGAGGGCTGATAATCGCTATCGGGCTCCAGCGCCTTGAGCAACGCCTCCATCGCCTTCTCGGTGGCAATCGCCTTGACCAGTTCAACCAGTTCCGGAGCTTTGACCACCTCAACCCCTTTGGGAATAACGGGAGCCTGACCAGCCCAGCCAGAGCCAGCTCCCGGGCAGCCTCCGGCATTGAGTTTGATGGCGGGGCCGACCAGCTTGATGCCGCTCGGGTCAACTTTGACAAAGCTGCCACCCCCCTTGAGGGTGATCTCTGAGCCCGCCTCCAGCACCAACTTGTCACCCACCTTGATATGCACCTCTTCACCCGCTTCCACCAACAGGGATTGACCCAGTTTCTGGTGCAGGGAGGTATCCACCGTCAGCGAATAGTCCGCCTTGATCTGGTCACGCTTCTCACCTTCCACCGTCAGGTGGTCATTGGCCTTGATGCGGGTCACCCGATCAAAGTCGATGTCGGTGTGTTGGTCATGCTTGATGTGCCAGGCGGCATCGTTCTCTATCAGCACATTCAGGTCTTTCTGACCGTGGATATAAATCTCTTCCTGCCCCGCCTGGTCTTCAAAACGCAGCTCGTTGAAACCCTCGCCTTGATGGGTCTCGGTACGCAGCACGGTGCGGGTCTTGTTGGCGGGCAACTCATACGGCGGCCGGTTGGTGGCGTGGTAGGTACGGCCCGTCACGATAGGCTGGTCGGGGTCTCCTTCCAGAAACGAGACGATAACTTCGTGGCCGATGCGCGGAATCGCCATCATGCCGTACTGACCACCGGCCCAGCCTTGCGAGACTCGCACCCAGCAGGAGCTCTGGTCGTTGGAGCTGCCATATCTGTCCCACGGGAATTGCAGTTTCACCCGCCCGTGCTCGTCGCAGTAAATCTCCTCCCCGTCGGGGCCCACCACGATAGCGATTTGCGGGCCGTCCACCATCGGCTTGTAGGGTGCCTCGGGGCTGCCGATGCGGGCGCGCCAGGTGGTGCTCGCCTTCACTACGCCAAATTCGTTGTGGTAGACGGTGGGACCGCTGCCGCCCTCTTCTTCCAGCGCTTGGGGCTGCTCACCGGTGTGGCGAATATGGACGATTTGCCAGTCGGTGTTGAGGCTGCCGTTCGGATGTTCGGTCAATGAAAAGTGCTGCCCCGGCAACAGCGCTGCACTGTTGGATTTGCCACTGCACGCTACCGCGTCATTGCGCAGCGCATCAAGCCGGTGCTGGGCAAAGGCCTTGCCGCTGCCGTCCTGTTTGTAGCGGCCCGGGTAGTCAAAATGCTGGTAGGTATCGCGCTGATGGTCGAGCTCCGCGCCCTGCTTTTTGTGGGAGAGGCCATAGGCCGGGGTGTTGAAGCTGTAGTCTTTGAGCTCCACATCCGAGGGGCGCACCGCCTCGCGGTAGTGGAACTGGCGCACATAGGGCCCTTGTTCCAGCGAGCGGTTGCCGAGGTTGAAGAAAAGCTCGGGGCCAGCGGTCAGGGCGGCAGCATCGTCAGCAAAGACGATGCGGTGTTTGCCTTGCTCAAATTCGTGGAAGTAGAACAAGCCCTCTTCGGCAGCGAGGCGGTTCACGAAATCGAGGTCGGTCTCGCGATACTGCACGCAGTATTCCCGCTGGGCGTGCTCGTTCTTGAGCGCAAAGGCGTAGTCAGTAATGCCGTGTTCTTGCAGCAGGATACTGAGGATTTCATCGGGCTTTTGCGCCTGAAAGATGCGTGAGTTCTGGCGCAGCCCCAATCGCCACAGGGCAGGTTTGACTTGCAGCTGATAGCGGGTACGGCGAAAGCCGCTGTCCCCTTGGGCAAACTCGCTCACTACCCCGCAGACCCGACGCTGCAACTCGCCGTTGTACCACACCATCAGCTCGCTCGGCTGGTCCAGCACGGCGCCAAAGTCGACATCAGGCTGGCTACTTGCCACCTCCAGCTGCAGATTGAACGGCCGATTCAGCCCCTCATCCAGCTGGAAACTGGCCACCACGAAGGTGCTCTCGGGCAACTCCCCCACCTTGACGGTAAATTGCAATCCGGTTTGATTAGCCATGGCTTTCCCCTCTTGTCACGGCCAAGCTGTGCCTGAGCCCTTGCCAACTCTCGCGCCCATACACGCCCTCGCCGCGCAGCCACGCTACCGCCCTCTCAGGTGCCGCAAGGGCACCAAAGACAAGGGGGTTAACAGGTTACGAGCGGTTCGGGTCTGCATCACAGGACCCCCTTTAGTGCTTTGCCATCCCTCCGCGCTCACTCGCAGGGCATAAAACCCCAGCAGGGGGATGGCAAAACAGAAAAGCTCCAGCCAACCCGTTGGCCAGGCTGGAGAAAATGCACAGTACAAGAAGCCGGTTGAACAACCGGCTCAAAGACACATTACTACTTACAAGGAATACCAAAGTACCGAAGCAAGGCTTACGCCTCGATGGGGGCGCGCCAGTCGTCCGCACCGGAAGTACCGGCAACGGTGTGCTCCCAGTCAATCTTGCGGTAAGCCATGGAGACCTGGATAAGCTGGGTGAAGTCAGACTTCGCCGGGTCCTGGCAGTGGGGCATCTGGCAGTCGATGTCAACGATAGTGGCATCGGTCAGCACGGTAGAGAAGAAGTGCTCCTGCTTGCCCTCAACGGAGGTGCGATACCACTTCAGGGTCACTTTCGGCAGCATTTCGCCGGAAGCCAGCGCGTTGTACATCAGCGGCACGGCTTTGTTCAGGGCGACGGTGAACTTGAACGGCTTGTGGACACGCTGACCGGCAGGCTGACCGGATTGCGGGTCGGTCGGGACGGTGACAACGTGCTGGAACTCTTGTACCAGCATCTCGTCTTCGTGGCCTTGCACGAAGATGTTGCCGACTGAGTCAGAGGTGAAGGCTCCGGCGGTGATATTGCCCTGGGTTTTACCTTCGATGCTGATATAACATGGAGTTGGCATGTGTATGCTCCTAAATAAGTTGGTTAAACGAGATAGCACTCAACCAACCCTTTAGCAGCGACCATGCCACTTATTTTTATTCTTATTTTTCAATTAGTTAAATAAAAGACAATTCTCGCACGATTCCTTCATATGCAATAAATTGCGCAATATCATCAAACTCACTGGCAAAACTGTCATTTTAAGTGATTTTATCTGTGTGATGAGCAATTTTTTGCGTTATACAGCATCATGCACTGTCATCATCCACATTTTCAATCTGTGCCGTGTCAATGTTCAGTCTGACAATACCCTGCATCAGCGCCCATGATATCGCCTGATTTTTGCTGCTTGCCCCCAGCTTCTCCGCTATCCGTTCAAGATGGAAAGTGACGGTTCTGGGCTTGATCCCCAGGATCTGGGCAATATCACTCACTTGCTTGCCTTCGGCAGCCCACTGGCACACCTCCAGCTCCCGTAGGGTCAGTTCTTCCTGAGGAAGCTTCACGGCAAGACAAACACGGGCCACAGCCTCGAAGACATGCACCGCCAGCCAGCTTAAAAAGGGAGCAGCCGTCAGCCACTGATGCTCAGTTCGTGTAGTGCGTGTGATCAATGACAACAAGCCAACATGGCCATTCGGCCCGTGCCAGGGAATCGTGATCCCGTCGCGCAATCCCATCTCATGGGCCTGCAACATCACCTCAAGCCCCGCCATATCTTGTTGATCGCAACACTCGGTGATCAGGTTGGCCCAGAGGATAGGGGTACTCTGGCTCATCCCTTTGCGTACAACGGGATCTAACGTAAAGAAACGCTTTTTGTCATAGGTCTGTACCCATTCGGCAGGACAGCCGTTGAAAATCCTCACGTCAGGTCGCTGAATCGAACTGGGAAAGATGAATCCCAGCCGGAAGTGGTCAAAACCCATCTGCTGGCTAAGGGTACGCAGCAGGGCCACTATGGTCTGCTCGTCAGAGGCCTCATTGAAGCGGGTAATCAGCTCAAGAGCGTCGGCGGTGTCGAGGAAAAAGTTCGATGTCGAAGTCAAAAGCTAGGCACACCCGTTGTAAATAATTACCAAATGTCATTAACAATAAATCAAATAGCATAATATCTCGCCAACACAAAGAAAAAGGCGAAGCCAATGAATAACATGGTGTGAGCGGGTCACCTCACACCTGGCTACATGTATAAAAAATCCCCGCCTGTCAGGGCGGGGATCCGGTGCGGGCAACAGCCCGAGATCACTGCGTGTGTTGTCTTTTTAGAATACGTATTTGACCCGTGCACTCAGGTTGCGGCCCGGTTCGGTCATCATGCTGTTATCGGAGCCCTCGGCACGACCGGCGATGCGCTCGTAGCTGGTGTACTCCTTGTCAAACAGGTTGAAGACCCCGACGTTGAGCTGCAGGTCGGTCATCGGGTTGAACTGGGCGTACATATCCACCACACCCCAACCGGCGCTCTTCACGTAATCGTTGCCTTTGCTGTCTTTACGGACTTTGTCCATGTCGTCAGCAAAGCGCAGCGCGGTATTGAAGTTCCACTGGGACTGTTCCAGACGCACACCGACGGAGCCGTTGAGCGGGCTCAAGCTGTTGATGTAGTTGCCATCCCCATCCTTGCCTTCGATGTAGGCGAGGTTGCCCCAGACATTGACGATGTCGTTGAGCCAGTAATCCGCCTTGGCTTCGACCCCTTTGGTGGTCGCCTTGCTCAGGTTCTGGTACTGGTAGACGGCGGTGCGCCCCTCTTTGCCCACTTCCACCATCTCGATGAAGTCTTCGAACTTGTTGTAGAAGCTGGCTACTTCATAGCTGAAGCCGTTGCTGCTGCCACGCACGCCAAGATCGATGCCGTCGCTGCTCTCCGGATTGAGGTTCGGGTTGGGCTCGATGCGATAGCCGTAAGCCTGATGGTTCAGGGTGGAGAAGGCGCTGTCATACATGGGGGCCTTGAAGCCGTGGCTGTACTGGGCGAACAGGTTGGCCGCCTCGTGGGCCTTGAACACCAGACCCAGCTTGGGTGACAACTCCCCTTCCGAGAACTTGTGCAGCTTGTCGCCTGTGTAGGCCGGATCGTTGTCCGGAGTCATCCGGTAGTAGTCATAACGGGCACCTGGGGTCAGCACCCAGCGCTCGCCAAACTTGATCTCGTCAAAGGCCCACAGGGCGCTGCGCTCGCTGGTGGTAGCCGGGAAACTCAGCTCGTTGTAGCCGACAAAATCACCGGGGGTCGTCGGCCCCTTGTAACGGGTACGTTCGTTGTCGGTGTGCTCGTATTCAGCCCCCCAGGCCAGGCGGTGGTTGGCGACCGCCTTGTGGAACTGCAGCTGGGCGCCGATGTTCTTCTGATCGAACACGTTGTGATCCAGCGAGTTTTTGGTCACATAGGGGTTGCCGGGGCTGACCGGATACTTGGATGAGGCGTACTGATCCAGCGTCTGCTTGGTGCGGGCGAAGTAGACCTTGCTATCCATCCGATCAGCCCAGCCTTGATTCAGCGCGATGCCGTGATCCAGCACCACAGAGAGGTTGTCGGTCTGCTTGTCGGTGATGGGCTGATCAAAGACACGGGCAGTACCGGTACCGACCTTGTTGAGCTTGACCGCATCCGGCTCCTCGCCATCGGTCAGGTAGTCAACGGTCAGCTTGAGGAACTGCTCATCGGAGAGGTTCCACTTGCTCTTGAGCAGCAGGGCGTGGGTACCGATATCGAAGTCGTTTTTGGTGGAGTCGAAATTCTGGGTCACACCGCCATCGCGCCAGGTGTAGCGCAGCAGGTTCTCCACTTCACCAGTGCGCAAGGCGCCGGTAAAGCCCGCCATCTTCTGGTGGCTGCTGGAGGCGTAACCGCTGGTCACATCCAGATAACTATCCTTGCCCTTGAGGAAGTCGCTGGCATCCTTGGTGGTGATGGCAATCACGCCACCCAGCGCATCGGAGCCGTAGGCGGCAGACGCCGGCCCCTTTGCCACTTCTACCTGCTTGATCATGTCGGTATCGAAGTAGCTCTGGCCAACACCGCCCTTGCTGTAAGCATCGTTCTGGCGCACACCGTCGCGCACCACCTTGACCCGGTTTTCACCCATGCCGCGGATGATGAAGGTCTGCGCATCCCCCTGACCGCCGAGCACGGTCACACCGGATTCGTAGCGGAACAGGTCGGCGACGTTGGTGACGACCTGCTCTTCAATCTGCTTGGCGGTGATCACCGAGATGGGGCCGGAGACATCTTCCAGTTTTTGCTCCATCCGTGAGCCGCTGACGACCACGACTTCATCCGCCTTCTGGGTGGCAGCAAAGACCTGGGAGGAGAGACCGGCCGCCACGGCGAGGGCAACCAGAGAGAGTGCGTTATGATGGGTCACAGCGAATCCTTATTGAGAACTGTTATCAAACAGGCCGCATATTACCCGGCTCTCGACAAAGATCAACAAGAAACGAAATCATTCTCATTTGTTTTGAACCAAATTGGTTTTACACTGTCGCCCTGTGTTGCCCTTATTCTCTATTAGCCCCCGAGATGCACCGGCATCCGGGCATATCAGCCGTGAGATCCCATGATTAGACGACTTCCCCTGCTCGCCCTGCCGCTGCTACTGGCAGCCTGTGCCACCCCAACCCAGCCAAACGTGTCATCACAGTTGCAGACGCTCTATGACTACCGGCTAAGTAGCGAGGGAGATGCAGACCTGACGCTGGAGCAAGCAATCGCGCGCATTGCCGACGCCGACATCATTCTGGTGGGCGAGCTGCACAGCCATCCTGCCGTGCATCTGTTGCAATCGCGCCTGCTGAGCGGGCTCTACACCGCAGGTCAGCAGCACGGTCGGCCATTGGCCCTCTCCATGGAGCAGTTCAGCCGCGCCGATCAGAAGACGCTGGATGCCTATCTGGCGAATCAGATTGGTGAAGCGGCCTTGATCCGCGAAGGCAACGCCTGGCCCAACTATCCGAGCGACTACCGCCCGCTGGTAGAGTTTGCCAAGGCTCACCGGATGCCGGTGATCGCCGCCAACGCCCCCAAGCCGCTGGTGAGCTGTGTCGGTCAGGAGGGGGCTGAGTGGCTCGACAAACTGCCAGCCACACGTCGCAGCCAGCTGGCCCGCCAGCTGACGCTGGGGGATGACCCCTATCGCCAGAAATTTATGGCCTCCATGCACCACGGCGATGCCGACAGCAACGCCCGCCGCTTCGCCGCCCAGACCAGTTGGGACGACACCATGGCCGAGAGCATGGTGGATTATCTCGCCAAGCACCCGGGCCAGCAGATCATGCATATCGCCGGCAATTTCCACGTCGAGGGGGGGCTTGGGCTCGCCAGTCGCATCGCCAGCCGCAATCCTGCCCTCAAGGTGGCGCTGGTCGTGCCCCGTACAGATGAGACCTCTGTTGCAGATCCCGCAGCCGATGTGCAGGTAACCATCATGCCGCTGCCTAAGCGCTGGCAAAACAGTGACGAGATGAAGCAAGATATGGGCGCGCTGCATCAATCCCGCAGTCGTGACTGCAGCCAGTGGCTGCAACCCTAATCTTCCAGGAAACGGCGGGTAAAATATGGATGTGTTACTGATCATCGATGTGCAGCAAGGCTTGTTCAACGAGCCCCGTTACCGCCAGGAGCAGATGCTGGCCAATATCAATCGGGCTGCGGCCCATGTCAGACAGCAACAGGGACGGGTCATCTATATCCAGCATGACTCGCCCCCCGGTACCGAACTGGAACCGGGCACCCCGGGTTGGCAGTTGCACAGTGCGCTGCAACCGGCCAAGGGAGAGAGCCGGGTGCGCAAGACAGCCTGTGACAGCTTTCTCGATACCGAGCTTGCCTTCCTGCTGGCCGAGCAGCCAGTCGATCGACTGATCCTCTGTGGCTGCGCCACCGATTTTTGCGTCGATACCACGGTGCGCAGTGCCGCCTCCCATGGGTACGAGGTGCTGGTGTTGAGCGATGGTCACACCACCGCCGATCGCCCCCACCTGAGCGCGGCCCAGATCACCGAGCACCATCACTGGATGTGGCGCCACCTCAGCCTGCCGGAGGGGCGCAATGTCACCCTACTCACCACCGACGAGCTGCTGGCAGTAACACCCGCCCTGCAGCCATGCTAATCTGCGAGCCTCGCCTCGTTTCTCACTGGAGTCTGTCGTGCGCCTGTTGTCTGCCACCCTGTTGTTGATTGTTCCCCTGCTGTCGGCCTGCTCCAGCTTGCCCGGACAGAAGTATGACGGGCCGGAACCTCTGTTTCTGACCCACATAAACGAGGAGGGGAGCAAGCGCTTCACCTTTGAAGCCGCGCCCAACGACACCTTGCCGCGCGGCCTCTCGGCGGCCCAGAGTCAACGGTTGCTGGAACAGAGGGAGGCGTTGCAGGAGAATCTGCTGACCGATACCCTGGCGACCAAGCAGTATTGCCGCCAGGGCTACATAGTGCTGAGCCAGACCTCCTGGAAGGTGCGGGGGGAGTGCAACGAAACGGCCACCGACGCCGATCGTCGCGCTTTTCCCAACAAGGCCAGCTGGCAGGATTGAACTGGCGGATAAGATAACGCAATAAAAACGGGCAGCCCAGTGGCTGCCCGTTTTGTTATAACGGCTGTCGTGGTCGACAGGGATTATCAGACCGGCGCATCGGCCGGGCTGGTGAGCTCGGCACCGTTGTCGATGCGCTTGTGCCCTTCCACCAGATGGACGAAATCCACCAGCTCGTCACCGGAGACCGCGAACGCCTGGCCGAAGCCCTTGACGAACAGCCCCTGCTCCGGCTTGAGGCGGAACAGTTTGAAATCCTTGAGGTTGGAGAGACCCTTGATGATCTCGCCAAAACGCCCCTCCAGTGCTGCGACCGCCTTGCTCCAGCGAGCGTCGTCACGGGCCACCACTTCGGCTACCGCATCGAAGGTCAAGCGCTTGCGGGCAAACAGCTCGCGGGCACCGCTCTCATCCTCGATCAGCATCAGGGATACTCGCGGCACCTGTTGCAGGTTGCGGGCGTGGCGAGCGATCTCGGAGATCAGCACATAGTAGCCATCTTCCTGCAGCACAAACGGGGCATAGCTGGCGTTGGGATTGCCTTCGCCATCGACGGTGGCGAGCTGCAGGGTACGGCAGCTGTCGCGAAACTCGCGGATCTCCGGTTGCAGGCGGTTCTGCAGACGCTCCTGACGTTCACTCATGCTTTGACTTCCTCTTGAGAGTTGTGGCGCAGCGCCATGAAACGGGTAACCTGATCGGCCAGCAGCTGGCGTTTCTCGTCGCGACCCAGATAGACCTTGAAAATGCAGCGGCCGGAGTGACCGAAGAACTGGAAGGAGTGCCCCTCCTTGCCCATGAACAGCTTGCTGACCAGCGCAATCCCCGCCACGTTGTCGAGCTTGAGGTGACCATGCAGCTCACCGTCGCGGCCCATCAGGTTGTAGTAGCCGCGTGCGTCCTTGCCTTTCGGGAAGGGGGCTTTTACCTCGAAGATGGAGCCTTCAGATTCGACGATGGTGGTCACCGGGCCCCAGTCGGCCAGATCTTCCAGCAGACCTTGTGCGCGATCGGCGGACAGCAGGGTCACCAGCTCGGCGGGCAGATGGCGAACCACCTCCCATTCGCTGATGGCAAGCTGGGCCGCCAGGGTGGACGGATGAGCGCCGGGATCCTGCTCCAGCAGCGCGTGAATGCGTTGTGCAATGCTCATGTTTTCTCCCTCTGCGGGACCAGGTCGTCCCGCTGTTTATCATGGCGGCTACTCTAATAAAGCACCGGAATCAATGCAATTGATAATTGCTATCATTATCAGTGCATTTTTTCCAAAGCCTTGATATTCTCGGCGGCACACCCGTTTCATTCACCCCTTCGGAGGTTAGCATGGGCCGTCGTCTTGCCCTCGCCATCACCCTGCTCTGCAGTTCACTATCCCCCTTCTCTGCCGTTGCCGCCGACGGACAGAAAGAGCGTATCGTCAGTATCGGCCCGGCCACCACAGAACTCATTCTGGCCCTTGGCGGTGAATCGAGCCTGATCGCCACCGATGTCAGCAGCCCCTTGCCAAAAGGGTTGCCCAAGGTGGGTTATCACCGGGCGCTGGCCGCCGAAGGGATCCTGAGCCTCTCCCCCACCCGACTGGTGGGCAGTGACGAGATGGGGCCGGCCCCGACCCTGGATCAGCTGCGCCGTGCCGGGGTCAAGGTGGAGGTGCTGGATACCGCGCCGACCCTCGCCAACCTCAACCAGCGTATCGACACCCTCGCCAGCCTGCTGGGCGACAAAGCCGCTGGCGATCGCCTGAAGGCAGAGATCCAGGCTCAGACCGATCAGCTGGCGGCGCAAGCCAAACAGAACAAACCGCTCAAGGTCGCCTTCCTGCTGCTGCACAAGGGGCAACCCACCAGCATCGCCGGGGGGGACACCACCGCCAGCGCGCTGATTTCGCTGGCAGGTGGCATCAATCCGGTCGCCGATTTGCGCAACTACAAGCCGGTATCCGCCGAATCCCTCATCGAGATGCAGCCCGATCTGGTGCTGGTCAGCGGTCGTGACTGGCAGCAGTATGCCGATCCGGCCAAGGTGCTGGCAGAAGTACCCGCCCTGGCCGCTACCCCGGCTGGCAAGCGTAACGCCATTCACGCCATCGACGGCCACGCCCTTCAAGGGGGCCTGAGCCTCAACTCCCTGCAACAGGCGAACCAGATCGCCCAGTGGATCAAGCAGGGGTCATGATGCGGTTACCCCTCTCCTGGCTGCTGGCCTTTACCACGGCCGCACTGGCACTGTTGCTGCTCGGTTCGCTGGCAACCGGCCCCATGACCCTCACCCTGGGCGAGAGTCTGCGGGCGCTGTTTGCCGGGCAGGAGAGCGGGATTGAGTCACACAAGCTGCTGATCGTGCAGGAAATTCGCCTGCCGAGAACCCTGCTCTGCATCGCAGTGGGGGGGATCCTCGGGCTCTGTGGCGCCGTGATGCAGGGGCTGTTTCGCAACCCCCTGGCTGACCCCGGCATCATAGGTGTCTCCGGCGGTGCGGCGCTTGGGGCTGCACTCGCCATCGTGCTGCTGGCCCCCCTCGGCCAGCAGCTGCAAGCCACCATCGGGGTTGGTCTGCTGCCGCTGCTCGCCTTTCTCGGCGGCGCGCTCACCACCACCCTGGTCTATCTGCTCGGCACCCGTGAGGGGGGCACCTCGGTCACCGTCATGCTACTGGCCGGGGTCGCCATCACGGCGCTCTCCGGCGCGGTGATCGGCCTGCTCACCTATCTGGCGGACGATCAGATGCTGCGCAACCTGAGCCTGTGGCAGATGGGAACGCTGGCGGCAGGCAAACCGGCCGATGTGGCGCTAGCCCTGCTCACTCTGGTGGCCCTGCTGTGGCTCTTTATGCGCGATGCCAATCCCCTCAACGCCCTGCTGCTGGGTGAAGGGGAGGCCCGTCATCTGGGGGTCAATGTGCAATCCCTCAAACGTCGCCTGATCCTGCTCACCGCAGCGGGCGTCGGCGTGGCGGTGGCGGTAGCGGGGATGATCGGCTTCGTCGGGCTGGTTGTGCCCCATCTGGTGCGCCTGCTGGCGGGTCCCAACCATGTCAGGTTGCTGCCACTCTCGGCCCTGCTGGGCGCAGCCCTGCTGCTGGCAGCCGATATGCTGGCACGCACCCTGCTGGCCCCGGCCGAGCTGCCGGTGGGCATCATCACCGCCCTGCTCGGCGCCCCCTTCTTCATCTGGCTGTTGGTAAAAGGCCGCCGCGCCCTGTGATACGGACTGTTATGCAACCACTCTCATCCTCACTCTCCGCCCCCCTGTTGAGCTGCAGCCGACTCAGCCTGCGCCGTGGCCAGCACCAGATCCTGGATGGGCTCGATCTTAGTCTCGAGAGCGGCACCCTCACCGCGCTGCTGGGCCCCAACGGGGCGGGCAAGAGCTCGCTGCTCAAGTGCCTGACCGGCGAGCTGGAATATGAGGGTTCCATCACTCTGTTTGGCGCGGATCGCCGGCAGTGGGACAGCAGCCAGCTGGCCCACCGGCTCGGGGTATTGCCGCAAAGCTCCTCCCTCAACTTCCCCTTTCTCTGCGAGGAAGTGGTTGCCATGGGGCGCCTGCCCCACAGTGAACCGGCGGCGCGGCGTGACGAAATTGTGGCAGCGGCCATGACCCATGCCGGGGTCGAGCATCTGGCCAAACGGCTCTATCCCGGGCTCTCCGGCGGCGAGCGGCAGCGGGTGCAGTTTGCCCGGGTGCTGGCGCAGATCTGGCAAGCTCCCTCCCCGACCGAGCAAGCCGAGCAACCCCGCCTGCTGCTGCTCGACGAACCCACCTCGGCGCTGGACCTGAAATACCAGCATCAGCTGCTCACCATGGCGCGCGCCCTGGCCAGCCGCAATACTGCGGTGCTGGTGGTGCTGCACGACCTCAATCTGGCGGCGCGCTATGCCGATCGGCTGGTGATGCTGGAACGGGGCAAGCTGATGGCCGATGGCACACCTGCCGAGGTGCTCACCCCTGAGCTGATCGCCCGTCTCTATGACTATCCGGCACAGGTGATCCACCACCCCGAGAGCGGCCTGCCGATGGTGGTGTGACAAATTCAGAGTGCGGTAACGGCAGGAAATGCGCCATTCATCCCGGAAACTGCAGCGTATAAACCGGTTTTTCACACCCCATATCGCCCTGCTAACATTCATCATCGCCAGATATGTGGTGTGAATATCCTCACACTTTGCTCAGGCAAAATCCCCGCAGCATCGCCGTCTACTTATAATGGCGCCGCCTCACAGAAGGCATAACTCATTGATGCTACGGAATAATTACAATGAAGAATATCAACAAGACCCTACTGGCTGCCGCCATTTCCCTCGGGATGCTGGCTGGCTGCAACAGCGACAACGACTCAAAGGCAGCTGATCCCATGGTTCGTTTTGCCACCTTCAACCTCTCTTTTGACCGCACTGCCGCCGGTATGCTGACTGGCGAGCTGGCGCTGACCCGCACCGAGCAGGATGCCCTGCTGGCCCGCCTCGCCGAAGGGAGCCTGAGCGGCGCCACTGAAACCAAAGCCAAGAACGTGCAGCAGATCCGCAACGTGGCGGAAATCATCCAGCGTACCCGCCCGGATGTGTTCCTGCTCAACGAGTTCGACAACGACGGCAAAGGCGAGAGCACCGCCGATCTGAAAGCCTTCAACGACAACTATCTGGCTCACGCCCAACACGCAGAGGTGACGGCCATCAGCTATCCGGTGATGCAGAACTTCGCCACCAACACCGGCCTGATGAGCGGTTATGACCTCAATCTGGATGGCAAGGTCAACAGCGGCCCCGACGATGCCTGGGGCTTTGGCAACTACCACGGCCAGTACGCCTTTGCGGTGATGTCCAAATACCCCATCGACACCAAGCAGATCCGTACCTTCCAGAACTTCAAGTGGAAGGATATGCCGGGCGAGCAGAACCCCATCATCGATGACTGCAACAATCCCAAGGTCAAGATCCCGGCCAGCCGCCAGTGTGGTGATGCCTGGTATTCAGACGCGGCCTGGCAGCAGTACCCGCTCTCCTCCAAGAACCACGCCGATGTGCCAGTACGGATCAAGACCGAGAAGGGTGAAGAGGTGATCCACTTCCTGATCTCCCACCCGACCCCACCGATCTTTGCCAACGCAGCGCGTCACACCGTCAAGCACAACCGCGCCGAGATCGCCTTCTGGAACGACTACGTCAAGGGTCTCAACTACATGACCGATGACAAGGGCACCAAGGGTGGGCTGGCCAAAAACGCCAAGTTTGTCATCGCCGGCGATCTCAACGCCGATCCGCTCACCGGTGACGGTGACCTGACCGCCATTCAGGATCTGCTAAACAACCCGCTGATGAATCAGGCCATCACCAATGGCACCCTGATCCCGGTCAGCGAAGGGGGCCCGGAGTGTGTCAGCAAGGGGACCGACTGCAAACGCAACCTCAATCGCCCCAACCCGGAGCGGATCACCAATAGCAGCGTGCTGCAGCTGGATCACGTCATCCCCTCCGCCAACCTCAACGCGGTGAAGAGCGGTGTCTACTGGCCTGCCAGCTTCGAGGCCGGTTATCACCTGGTCTATGATGCGAAACTCGGCATCGCCAAGGGAGTCAGTTCGGATCACCGCATGGTGTGGGTCGATCTCAAACTCGACTAACCCTGCCATGACCCCGCTGCGGCGGGGTCTTTTATTGGCGAGGGGTGGCGCGTTGACCACGGCTCATTAATCCACCGCTTGGCATGGCATCCCCCATCCATAACAGTTGAATGGGCCTCGCGATCACAGAACCGCCGCGCCAATGGTGGTAGCATGCCTCCTCTTGCCATCCGGCCGCACGGCGGATCCGGTGGCCCTCCCTCCTCCGCTTTCACTTTTTGAGGAACGATTTGATGGAACTGCTTCTGCTTAGCAACGGTAAAGCCAACGAATTTCCGGGTCTGCTCGGCTGGGCCCGCGATCGGGTTCAGAGCCTGCTGGCTCGCAAACAGGTCAAGCGCATTCTGCTCATCCCCTACGCGGTGATCCGCAGCGACTGGGATGCCCGCGCCAACGAGCTGCAGGAGAGTCTGGGAGTCGATGCCATCAGCATCCACCACTTCGATGACCCGGTCGATGCCATCAATCAGGCGGACGCCATCTTTATCAGCGGCGGCAACACCTGGCGCCTCAACCAGATGCTGCATGAAAACAGCCTGATCGTGCCGATCCAGCGTGCCGTGCGCGAGCGGGGTGTCCCCTATGTGGGCTGGAGCGCCGGTTGCAACGTGGCGACCCCAAGCATCCGCACCACCAACGATATGCCGGTTTGCAGCGCCGCCGTGCTGCCCGCGCTGGGCCTGTTCCCGCTGCAGATCAACCCGCACTATCTGGACGCCAGCATCAGCGGCCACATGGGCGAGACCCGCGACGAGCGTCTGGCCGAATTCTGCGCCATCAACCCGAGCGAATATGTGGTGGCTCTGCGCGAAGCGAGCCTGCTGCAAATCACCGGAGCAAACGGCAGCGAGCGTCTGGAGTACTGGAGCGCCCGTGAGCAGGACTTCAAGATCTTCAAACAGGGTCAGGAGCCGCAAGCCTTTATGGACGCCGCCCCGCTGGCCGAACTGACCCCCTTCAAGGTCGGCTGAGCCACGCAGAGCACCGCGCCACTGGCAGGCGGATAGCTCGCGAAACCGTTAAAACAAAAGAGGGATGGCTCAATGCCATCCCTCTTTTTATCGTCATCTTTCGGCTGGTTGCAGCCTGATTACTCACCCTGCAGGGTCACCAACACCTTGCGGGCACCGCCATCGATGCGATGCTCGCCAAGCCAGATCCCCTGCCAGGTGCCGAGCGCCAACTGACCATCGCGGATCGGCAGTTGCAGGCTCACCCCGAGCAGGGAGGATTTGATGTGGGCGGGCATGTCATCCGGCCCCTCATAGGTGTGGCGATAGTAAGGGGCATCTTCCGGCGCCAGCCGATGCAGATGGGCCTCCATATCGCTGCGCACACTCGGATCGCAATTCTCGTTGAGGGTGAGCGAGGCGGAGGTGTGTTGCAGCAGCAGGTGCGCCATGCCAATCCGGTAATCCGCCAGCATCGGCAGCTTGGCCACCAGCTCGTCCGTCACCAGATGAAAGCCCCGCGAACGGGGCTTAAGAGTCAGCAGGCACTGCTGCCACATCAGACGTACTCCATAAAGACGCGGGAGGTGAGTTTGGTGATGAGCTCGTAGGGGATGGTGCCAATCTCGTCGGCCACCCGCTCTACCGGCAGCCCCTCGCCCCATAGCACCGCCTCGTCACCGGCCTTGTCGGTTGCGCCCGGCCCCAGATCGACCGTGCTCATATCCATGGAGACACGCCCCACCAGCGGCACGATGCGGCCGTTGACCAGCACGGAAGTGCCGTTGGGGGCCATGCGTGGATAGCCGTCACCGTAGCCGATGGCGATCACGCCAAGGCGAGTATCGCGATCTGACACCCAGTTGGCGCCATAGCCCACCGGCTCGCCCGCCTTGTGATCCCGCACCGCAATCAGCTGGGTCTTCAAGGTCATCACCGGCTGCAGGTCGTAATCGGCCGCCACCGTGTTGGGGAAGGGCGACACGCCATAGAGGATGACGCCGGGGCGCACCCAGTCGCAGTGGGAGTCCGGCCAGGCCAGAATGCCCGCCGAGTTGGCCATGGCACGCTCGCCCGCCAGCGGTGCCGTGAGACGGCTGAAGAGGTCAATCTGCTCGCGGGTAGTGGGCTGCTCCAGCTCATCGGAGCGGCTGAAGTGGGTCATGATGTTGAACGGCTGCACCACGTTCTTGCACTTGCCGAGTCGTTCGATAAAGGTGGGCATCTCGTCGGCACGCACCCCGAGGCGGTGCATGCCGGTGTCGAGCTTGAGCCAGGCCACCACGGGCGCTGGCAGCTCAACCTGCTCCAGCGCTTCGAGCTGCTCCCAGGTGTGAACCGCCGTCTGCAGATTGTTGGCCGCCAGCACCGGCAGATCGTCGGCAGAGAAGAATCCCTCCAGCAGCACGATGGGTTTGACCACGGCGCAGGAGCGCAGCATCAGCGCCTCTTCGATACGGGCCACCGCATAGGCATCCGCATCCACCAGGGTGCGGGCGACCGGCAGCAGTCCATGGCCATAGGCGTTGGCCTTGACCACAGCAATGATCTTGCAAGCGGGAGCGTGGCGCTTGACCACGGCGAGGTTGTGGCGCAAGGCCGCAGTGTTGATTTGGGCAGTAGCCGCTTTCATGGTTTTCCCTTACGAGGGCACAAATGGTCTCCCCCTCATCGGGCAGAAGACCGCCACTCACTTATCGTCGTCGAAGGCCGGACCGGCATAATTGTCGAACCGGGAAAACAGGCTCTGACGGGCTGCCTTGCAGTGAATGGCAAGCGGGTCAGAGCGGTGGTGGCAATCCTGACCACAGGATTGCCATGATTGTTACTTATCAATAATCGTCGTCAAACGCCGGACCGGCGTAGTTGTCGAACCGGGAGAACTGACCCTGGAAGGTGAGGCGCACCCGGCCGATGGGGCCGTTACGCTGCTTGCCGATAATGATCTCGGCAATCCCCTTGTCCGGGCTGTCATCGTGATAAACCTCATCACGATAGATAAACATGATCAAATCCGCATCCTGCTCGATGGAACCCGATTCACGAAGGTCCGAGTTGACCGGGCGCTTGTCGGCCCGCTGTTCCAGGCTTCGGTTCAACTGGGAGAGCGCCACCACCGGGCACTGCAGCTCTTTCGCCAAGGCCTTGAGGGAGCGGGAGATCTCGCCGATCTCCAGGGTACGGTTGTCAGAGAGCGCCGGCACCCGCATCAGCTGCAGGTAGTCCACCATGATCATGGATAGGCCACCGTGCTCGCGTGCCACCCGACGGGCACGGGAACGTACATCGGTCGGAGTGAGGCCGGAGGCGTCATCGATATACATCTTGCCCTTCTCCAGCAGCAATCCCATGGTGGAGGAGAGGCGTGCCCAATCCTCGTCGTCGAGCTGACCGGTACGCACCTTGGTCTGGTCGATGCGACCGACCGAGGCGAGCATACGCATGATGATCTGCTCGGAGGGCATCTCCAGCGAGAAGATAAGCACCGGCTTGTCGGCCGTGAGGGCCGCATGCTCACAGAGGTTCATGGCAAAGGTGGTCTTGCCCATGGAAGGACGGGCCGCAACGATGATCAAATCCGAACGCTGCAAACCGGCGGTCATCTTGTCGAGATCGTTGTAACCGCTCGATACCCCGGTCACCCCGTTGTGCGGCGTCTTGAACAGCTCTTCAATCTTGTCGACGGTCTGCTCGAGGATGAGCTTCAGGGGCTGGGGCCCCTCGTTGGCGCTGGTGCGCTGCTCGGCAATCTTGAATACCTTGCTCTCGGCAAGATCCAGCAGATCGCCTGATGTACGGCCCTGTGGCTCGTAACCTGCTTCGACTATCTCGTTGGCGACCGAGATCATCTCCCGCACCACCGCTCGCTCGCGCACGATTTCGGCGTAGGCGTTGATGTTGGCGGCACTCGGGGTGTTCTTGGCGATCTCCACCAGATAGGCGAAGCCGCCCGCCTCTTCCAGCTGTTCGGAGCGTTCCAGCTCCTCCTGCAGGGTGATGAGGTCAATGGGGTTGCCCGCGTTGGAGAGGCGGGTCATGGCCTGGAAGATCAACCGGTGCGGACGGCTGTAGAAATCCTGATCGATCACCCGTTCGGCAACCCGATCCCAGGCATCGTTATCCAGCATCAGGCCGCCCAGTACGGACTGTTCGGCCTCAAAAGAGTGGGGAGGAACTTTCAGCTGTTGTGTCTTGGCGTCTTTTTTCGCCGTCACTTGCTCTGCCATACACATAAAAACCGCAGCGGGAAGGGAACGGGAATTTTACAAAAGAAAGCCAACTACGGCGAGCCCTATCTGGCGGCTCATACCATCATAAAGGGCCAAACCAGAGTCTGCTCTACCTTGACCATTTTGATTTTGCTTCGCATTTTGCGCTCCTTGCGACTCAATCTTCTGCTTTTCATCCGGTTTACTCCTCTTGTTTGACGCCGCATCGCGACAACCTCGTTCATGAATAATTCATGCCAGAGGTGATATTGATGAATACAAGCTGCGACACAATTAGGGACAGGCAGCCTGCCATGCGCCTTGCTGAGCTTGCCAAAGCGGAGCATGCCCCACCCACAGACGAGAGTGAAAAGAGTCAAAATGAAAAAGATGCTGACCCTGTTTGCCGTGATCCTGGCCATTGGCCTGGGGGCACCTCACGCCGAAGCCAAGAAGTTTGGCGGCGGCAAATCCTTTGGTAAAAGTTACAAAACTGCGCCGGCCCAGCCTGCGGCCAAACCGGTCGACAACAAGAATCCGACACTGAATGCCCAGACTCCGCCGAAAAAGAGCGGCATGATGGGCGGCCTGCTGGGCGGCCTGCTGGCCGGTGGCCTGTTTGCCTACCTGCTGGGCAGCGGTGCCTTTGAAGGTCTGCAAGGAATGGACTTCCTGCTGATCGCCCTGCTGGCGCTGGGTGCCGTCTTCCTGATCCGTACCCTGCGCAAGGGCAAGGTCGCGACGCCACAGCCACAACAGGCGGCCTATGCGGGCTATCAGCCACCGCAATCTGCTGCCCCGCAGCAGTTTGAGCAGAGCAACAGCGCACCGCAAGCCACCGGCTTTGCCGACAGCGACGTGCCGTTCCGCCTGCCGCCGGGCTTTGACATGAACAGCTTCCTGGCCGGTGCCCGCGATCACTATCGCACCCTGCAAGAGGCGTGGAACAAGAACGATCTGGAAAAGGTGCGCGAGTACGTCAGCCCCGAGCTCTTTGAGCAGCTCAAAGCCGAGCGCGCCGAACTGACTGGCGACCAGCATACCGAAGTGATGTACGTCGATACCCAGCTGGTACGCGCCGACTACGGCAGCGACTGGGCTCAGGTGAGCGTGCGCTTCAGTGGCCGCTACATGGACCGTCAGGAGCAGGTCGAAGAAGACATCAAAGAGGTGTGGCACCTCGAGCGCGATCTGGCCAAGAACAATGCTCCCTGGCATATCGTCGGTATCGAGCAGCTGTAAGGTTTAGATTGTCACTACGCAGGAGGCAGCCCATGGGCTGCCTCTTTTCATTTCATACCCTCACCTGACCTGATACAGGCGATGGCTATCGTCATTGATGATTGAAGAGTTGTAACCGCCCCCCAAACAACGACAAAGGGCAGCCACCGGCTGCCCTTTCGCATCACATCTGGAGCTATGCGCCCCGCTGACGAATCAGTTGCACCCTTCGACAGATGTTGAGTTCAGATAGGTCACCTCATTGGACGGTTGATAATCGGCCACGTTGATCACCTTCTTGAGCTCGATGAACTCTTTCAGCACGGCTGCATCCACCAAGCCGGCATTGATGGTATCGATCTTCGGATAACCGTCACCACCGGAGGCGCTGAAGCTCGGGATCGCGAAGCTGTAGGTTGCTGCCGGATCAAACGCCTTGCCACCGATACTGGTGATATTGACACTCTTGGCTTGGCAATCCACCGCCATATCGATACCGCCAAACTGAGCATAACCACCGGTATTGCGGGTCTTGGTTGCCACCTGACCCAGATAGGTCGCCAGATCGCTTCCCTTCATGGCCGCCTTGTTGACCGTGTTGCCAAACGGGTGCACCAGCAGCACGCTGCGGTAGGTGATATCACCGGCCGGGATGCTGTCACGCACACCACCTGAATTGACGATACCAAAGTCGACACCCAGCTTGCTGCTGGTCGCAGTGGTGATGAGGCGACCCAGGTTGGTCTGCTTGTTGCGAACCGAGTTGCGATCACCAACCAGCAAGCCATCTGCCGAGCCAATGACGACATTCAACTCTTGCTGACCTTTCTCCTGATAACCCAGCAGGGTGTTATACAGCTCTGGATCCTTGGTGATCTCGTCCTGTACGAACTGCATCTTGGCCGGGTCCTTGGTCACGGCGCCGTTGGCATCGATCGCCTCGCCCTTGGCGTTGCGCTTGATCAGGTTGACCGGGATCAGGTCATAGCTGGTCAGGGTCAATTTGCCATTCTGGTACTCAAACTGGGCACGGCCCACATACTTGCCCCACTCGTGAGCCTGCATGATCCAGGTGCCGTTTTGCTGATCCGGCTGGCAGTTATCACCCGGTTTGAAATTGGCGTACTTGTTGGTGGTACCCGGTTCCATACAGACCGGATTCTGGGAGTGGCCACCAATGATGGCATCCAGAGTCCCTGCCGGCAGTGCACGAGCCATCTCTACATCGCCCGGCGCATTGCTGCCGTGCTGACCATTCTCGTAATGGCCCATGTGGGTGATGGCGAAGACCAGATTGGCCTCCTTGTTGCTGCGGATCTGCTGGCCCAGTTTGGCCGCTTCCGTAGTCGGATCGCGGAACTCCAGGGTCTGCACGTTGTTGGGATCAACCAGCTGGGCGGTATCCTCAGTGGTCAGACCCAGTACGGCGACCTTGAGACCGCTCTCCAGCTTGAACACCTTGTAGGGGTCAAAGTAGTGTTTGCCACTCGCCTTGTCATAGATGTTGGCCGAGAGCATGGGGAACTGGGCCCACTTGCGCTGCTTCTCCAGTACGCTGAGGGGGTTGTCGAATTCATGGTTGCCCACTGCCATGGCATCGTAGCGAATGTTGTTCATCGCCATGAAGTCAGGCTCGGCATCCTGCAGATCGGACTCCGGCACCCCGGTATTCACGTCACCACCAGATAGCACCAACACCTCGCTGCCAGCAGCCTTGGCCTCGCTACGCAGCTGCTCGACCAGAGTCTTCTGGGCAGCCATACCATACTCATTTTCAGCGTTGTGCCAGAAACGGCCGTGGGTATCGTTGGTGTGCAGGATGGTCAGTTTGCAGACATTTTCGGTGCAGGGTGCAACGGTGTCATTGCTCGAGGTATTACAGCCAGTCAGTGCAGCAAGCACGGCCAGTGCCACGCCGCCTTTGATAAAGTTATTATTCATTTCCATATCACCTTGATTGTTTTGTTATTTATCAACCCTGTCCAGCGGGTCGGGCGCCAATATAACAAACAACAGATGACCGTTTTTCATCGATGACTCACAAATTCTGCTAATTGTGATCTTCGGCCCAACATCCGGCTTCCTGCTGATTTGTCAGGTTTTTTGTTGAGCTGTCACTCACTTGATCCCCTCCCGCACCAAGGAGACGCCACCCGGACGCGCCTTTATGGCATACTCCCCAGCCAGCCATGCCCGAGGAGATGATTTGATGGCCAAGTACGACAAGATTTCCCCCGAGACCCAGCAGGAGGCGATGAAAATTGCCCGTGCCAACCAGAAGCCGGGGCAGACCAAGGAACAGACCCAGCTTATCGCGCAAGGGATCCAGAAAGGCATCGACGAATACAAGAAACAGATGAAGGCGCGGGCCCGCGAAGCGAGCCGCCAGAAAAAAATGCAGGCCAAAGCCAGGCAGCCACAGGGCGCGCCACAAACCGAAGAACAAGACGATCAGCTGGAGCTGGTTGAAGTAAGCCATCAGCATCCCCTGCCCTGGATCTTGCTAGTGTTGAGCTGGCTGGGATTTGCAGCAGCCTGGTTCTGGTCGCACTAAGACGCGCTAGCAAACCTTTATCCGGGATCCTCTTCACAGCCTGGGCCTGGGCTGCTGGTGATTACCTGCGAAGAGTGGTTAAATCCCGCGCCTCTTGCACCGGACTCCCTGTTTTTTGACGATCAGTTTTCAGGAAAGATGTTATGAACCCCGCTCCGCTCTATCTGCTGGCCCCTTTTGTTCTGTTCCTTGTGACCATGCTGCTCTATCGCATTTCGCCGCTGCGGGCGGTCGCCGCCGGCGGGGTACGCTGGTTTATCCTGCCGGCCTTCACCCTGTTTATTTTGCTGATCATCATCAACGGTGCCGCCGATCCCACCCTGCGCGATCCGGCATTCCACTGGTTGATGCCGGGCCTTGGCTTTGCCCTGAGCCTGTTTCCGGCCCTGCCCAAGGCGCTGGTGCCACGGCTCGCCATCAAGGAGGGGGCCTTTGCCGCCCTCGGTCTGATGCTGATGAGCCTGGCTATGGTCTACTGAGCAACTGGCCACAGCCGTTAACATGACTCAAGGGGCGCTCTGTGACGGGCGCCCCTTGTACAAACAATGGCCTGCAGGCATCTTGGTGACAGGATAACCAGCAAGGAGGCCAAATGGACAATCCGCCCGATTTCATGGCGCTGTGGGATTATCAGGATCCCGCCGCCAGCGCCCTGCGTTTTCACCCCCCTTCTTCCCGAAGCGCGCGCCGCCGCCGACCTGCAACTCGAACTGGAGTTGCTGACCCAAATTGCCCGCACTCATTCGCTGCAGCGCCAGTTTGCCGAAGCCCATCAGCTGCTCGACGAGATAGAGCCCCGCCTCACCGACACAACCCCCAGAGCGCGAATCCGGGCTCTGCTGGAACGAGGCCGCACCTTTAACTCGGCGGGCGACAAAGCCAGTGCCAAACCGCTGTTTGAACAAGCCTGGCAATGGGGGCTCAAGGAGAAAGAAACCTATCTCGCCATCGACGCCGCTCACATGATCGCCATCGCCGCACCACTGGAAGAGCAGAGCCGCTGGCATCAACTGGCGATGGAGCTGGCGGAACGCAGCAGTGACGAGAAGGTGCGCGGCTGGCTGGCCCCCCTTTACAACAATCAGGGCTGGACTCTGTTCGAACTGGGTCGCTTTGAGGAGGCGAAAATCCAGCAGCAGAAGTGTCTGGCCTGGCATCTGCAGCATAACCAGCCGGCCAAGGCGTTTATCGCCCGCTGGAGTCTGGCTCGCCTGACTCGGGCCCAGGGTCAGCACCAGCAGGCGCTGGCAGAACTGCACCAACTCAAGGTTGATATGGCCGAGGCAGGCGAACCTGAGGATGGTTATCTGTTCGAGGAGCTGGGGGAGAATGCCTTGGTGCTGGACGATCCGCTGGCCGCGGAATACTTTTCCCGCGCCTGGTTTCTGCTGTCGCAAGACCGCTGGTTCAGCGCCAACGAGGGGGAGCGGCTGACCCGCCTCAAGCGCCTCGCCAAACTCTGATCCCCAAAATAGAAAGGGCGGCACGCTAGCCGCCCTTTCTGCTGGCAAGATGGTTCAGGCCCGATTGGACTCCTCCCACCCCTGCTTTTTACGGTAAATGGTAGAGGGGCTGATCTCGAGCAGGGCCGCCGCTTTGGGAATATTGCCATCACAGCTGGCGATGGCCTGTTCGATCACCTCTTTCTCCACCAGCCAGAGCGGACGAATTGGCCCGTTGGCCACCCCGGTGGTGGCCGGAGCCGATGTCACCGCTGCCGCAATAGCCGCCGGCAGCTGGGGACGAACTCCATTGAGTGGTGGCGGCAGAATATCCGGGCTCACCAACTCCTTGTCGTTGAGTACCACGATATTGCGCACCACGTTCTGCAGCTCGCGTACGTTGCCAGGCCAGGGGTAGTCGAGCAGCACTCGCGCCGCCTCGACATCGAAATCCTTGAAGCGTTTGTTCTCCTCCTTGGCGTAGCTCTGCAACAGGGTACGCGCCAGCAGCAGGATATCCTCACCCCGCTCCCGCAGCGGCGGCAGGGTGAGGGGAATGACGTGGAGCCGATAGTAGAGATCCTCGCGAAAACGGCCCGCTTTCACCTCCACCAGCGGATCCCGGTTGGTGGCGCAGATAAAGCGCACATCCACCGTCTCGAGCTTGCCGCTGCCGACTCGCTGCACTGTGCCGGTCTGGATGAAGCGCAGCAACTTGCTCTGCAGATCCAGGTCCATCTCGCAGATCTCGTCGAGAAACAGGGTACCGCCATCGGCCAGACTGGCCGCCCCCTTGCGATCCCCCTGGGCACCGGTAAAAGAGCCCTTCACATGACCGAAGATCTCGCTCTCCATCAAATCGTGGGGAATGGCGGCGCAGTTGAGGGCAATAAAGGGCTGTTCGCTGCGGGGACTGCACTGGTGAATCGCCTCGGCACACACCTCTTTGCCGGTGCCGCTCTCGCCCGTGATAAAGACGGTCGCCTTGCTGGGCGCCGCGCTTTCGATGATGCGATAGACCGCCTGCATCGACATGGAGGCACCGATAAAACCGAAGAAGGAGCTACGCTCGAAGTTTTCCCGATAGTGGGCAACCAGCGAGCTCAACTGCTGGTGTTTCAAGGCATTGCGAACAGTGGCGCAGAGCCGCTTGCTGTCAAACGGCTTGGTCAGAAAATCGAAGGCACCGAGGCGCATCGCCTCCACCGCCACATCCACCGAACCGTGGGCGGTGATCACCACCACAGAGCAGGGCAACTGCTGTTCGGTGATCATTTGCAGAATATCCATGCCGGACATATCCGGCAGTTCCAGATCCAGCAGCACCACGGGGGGAGGACTTGCCAGCAACTGCGCCAACGCTTGTTGACCACAATCGGCCAGCACCACCTCATACCCCTCCTGGCGCAGGTACTGTTCATAGACCACCGCCAGACTACGGGTATCTTCCACCAGTAGGACACGCGATTTATTTTCAGCCACTGGACTCATCCTTGTATTTGATTCTGCGATCTATTTTGCCTTATTTTCGCGCGCAAACCCAACGCCAAGACAACTCTGTTATCCCGCGATTGCAGGGAATACACAAGTAAAAACGGCTCCTTAAGGAGCCGTTTTTAACTACAAGAAGGGATTACTTCTTGGCGTCATCAGCAGTCGGCTTCTCGATAGCCAGCAGCTCAACGTCAAACACCAGCACGGCGTTCGCCGGGATGGAGCCTGCACCGTGCTCGCCATAGGCCAGCTTGGACGGCAGGAAGAACTTGAACTTGGAGCCAACCGGCATCAGCTGTACGCCTTCAGTCCAACCCGGGATAACCTGGTTGAGCGGGAAGGTAGCCGGCTCGCCGCGATCGACGGAGCTGTCGAACTTGGTGCCGTCGGTCAGGGTACCGGTGTAGTGCACCTTGACGATGTCGGTAGATTTCGGCTTGGCACCTGTGCCCATCTTCTCGACCACGTATTGCAGGCCGGATTCAGTGCTCTTCACACCCTCTTTCTTGGCGTTGGCAGCCAGGAACTCTTCACCCTTCTTCAGATTCTCAACGGCGTCTTTCTCGGCCTTGGCCTTGGTCAGCTCATTGATCTTGGCATCGTAATCCTGCAGTACCTTCTGGATCTCTTCATCAGTCATCTTGGCTTCTTTGCCCAGACCGTCAGTCACCCCTTTCAGGATCACGGCGTTGTCCAGTTTGATGCCCAGTTCCTGCTGACGCTCCAGGGTATTGGCGATGTAACGACCCATGGAGAGGCCAATTGCGTAGCCAGATTGCTCTTCAAAGCTCTTGGCTTCGGCCTTGGTCGCCTCTGCCGGCTTGCTGGCTTCTGCCTTCACTTCGGCGGTATTGGCCGCAGCAGGCTTCTCGTCTTTTTGGCAAGCAGTCAGACCGACGGCAACCGCCGCCGCCAACAGGGACACCTTCAGAAATTTGTTCATCAGTTTCTCCAAACTCCAAATACCGCTCTCGGTTCCATCGTGAAATGAGAGGTTTATCGTGATAAGCGCCTTATACTAACGCCGTGATCGCAGGTAACAAAAGCGTGAGACCGCAAAAATGATAAAAAGTGCCATTTATCTGGTGAGCCTCTGTTTAATGCTCACCGGTTGCGAGCAAAGCTCCCAACCCAACCAGCAAATGACCCTCGCCAGCACGGGTCTGCTGACCGCAGATCTCTCCAGTGATGGCAAGCAAGCCATCGTCTCCAGCATCAGCCAGGGCATCATCGTCTGGGATCTGGAACAGAACCGTCAACGCTGGCGCTGGAAGCAATCCGACTCTACGGATGATCTGGTATTCATTACCCGTTTTTCCGAAGGCAACAGCCATGCCGTCACCGCCACCCCCGATACCTTTGCTACCTGGCGGCTGAACGACGGGCAATCACAAGGCTACTACTCACTTCCTGAATCCAGGCTGAGGGACATCGCGCTCTCTGCCGACGGTCGTTATGTGCTGATCGGGCGGGAAGATGGCAAGGCCGAGTGGCTCGATACCCGAAGCGGTCGTCGCCTGCAGTTTCTGGGACACACCGAACAGGTCAATACGGTGGATCTCTCCGCTAACGGTCGTTACGCCCTGACCGGCGGCAACGACTACAGCGCCTATCTGTGGGACACCCATAGCGGGCAGGTAATTTGGCGCTTCAACCATGGTGGCCGGGTGATCATGGCCAGACTGGAGCCGAGCGGCCGCTACGCCTTCACCGCCGACAGTAGCCGGGCCAGCATCTGGGATCTGAAAACCGGCAAGGAGGTGAGTCAACTGCAATATGATCACCGCTTCGAGGTCTACACCAGCGCCCGCTTTGCCAACGATGGCAAGTGGATCATCACTGGCGCCCCTTCCCGTCAGCTCTCCCTGTGGCAAGTGAGCGATGGTGCCCTGCTGCAGAGCTGGCGCGTCTCGCCGCAACCCAAGGTGAAACCGCCCAGCGCAGTGGTCTACGGCGTCGCTTTGCGCGACAATAGCCATCTTGTCAGTGCCAGCTCCAGTGGTCTGGCCGAAATCTGGACAATCAAGTAAGGACCCGAAGGCCCATGAGTCAGCAACTTAACGATCGCATCGAAACCCTGGAAACCCGTCTCGCCTATGCGGAGTACGCCATAGAGCAGCTCAACGACGAGGTGACCACTCAGGGCCGCGAACTCGATCGACTCAAATACCAGATCCAGCTGCTGATCGATAAACTGCAAAGCGTACAACCCAGCCAGATTGCCAGCATGGCCGAAGAGACCCCTCCGCCGCACTACTGAACCGGCGCTATCTCTGGTCTGGCGACATGGCTTGGCATAGCTGTCAGCCAATAAAAAAACCCGCGTTCACGCGGGTTTTTTATCATCGGTATGGCCGTGATCAGTGGTGATGGCCCTTGCCACCACAACCGCCGCCACCGCAGCAGCCGCCGTGACCATGGTCGTCACCGTGGTCGTGGCCATGATCGTGACCGTGGCCAGCACCGCCACAGCAACCGCTCTGGCCATGCTCCTCATCGTGGTCGTGACCATGACCGCCACAGCAACCGCCGTGATCGTGGTCATGACCGTGATCGTGACCGCAACCACCGGCACCGTGAACATGGCCGTGAGCCAGCTCTTCGGCAGTGGCAGCACGCACATCCTTGATCTCGACCTTGAAGCCCAGAGTCACGCCAGCCAGCGGATGGTTGCCATCCACCTTGACGAACTCTTCGGACACTTCAACCACGGTCACCGGACGGTGGCCATCGTCGGTTTCAGCCACAAAAGTATCCCCTTCGGAGACTTCCATGCCGTCGAACAGCTCGCCCGGTACTTCTTGTACCAGTGTCTCGTCATATTCGCCGTAGGCCTGGCTCGGTGCCAGAGTCACTTCGAAGGCTTCACCTACCGCGCGACCTTCCAGCTCGGCTTCCAGGCCAGAGACCAGGTAACGGGTGCCGTGCAGATAGACCAGCGGCTCTTTGCCGACAGTGCTGTCGATGACTTCACCGTGCTCGTCGGTGACTGTGTATTCCAGCGTAACCACGCTCAGAGGAGCTACTTTCATGTCAGGATCCTGCGGATAGAAAAAAACGGGCTCAGAATACCCTAAAAAGCGGGCCGCGCATATGCCGTGCGGCGCCACGGAGTGACGAAAAAAACGGCAACAGCGTCAGCGAGGAGACCCGCACTCCACCCGCCGTTGCCACATCAGGGGCGAAACACCCCGATCACCTCTTCCGCCTCGCGAGTCTGCTTGTCGACCTCGGCAGGCGTTTGTACCTGGGTATCGCCACAGGCGACGCAGGTCACCTTCTCGACTCCATGCTCCAGATACAGCATCATGTTGTCCAACTTGCCGCACGCCGGGCAAACCGCACCGGCAATGAAGCGTTTTTTACGCCTGGTTTCCATATTTGTTACCTCCAGGCAGCATCATATCAGGGTTTTTACATGCATCACGCAATCGAATACCACCATTTTTCCTGTGAGGGATTGCACGCCGGCAACCGCAAACGAACTCCGGTCGGGCAGCTGTTGCGGATCACCCGGGGCGCCGCGCTGCTGAGACTGGGCCAACATGAGCTGTTGCTTCCGGCAGGCTGCAGCTTCTGGCTCTGCGCCGATGCACTTGCGGCCTTCAGCCCCCTCAGCGGTTGCGAGTACGATCAGCTGAATGTCTCTTTGCGCGTGGCTCAGCCGCAGCAGGCAGGCTGGCTGCAGACCACCCCGCTGCTCGATGCCCTGCTCGACTCGCTGGCACGGTGGCAACGTCCAAAAGAGTGGCAAGGGGCCTACGGTCAGCGACTGCAGGTGATCCTGGATGAGCTGCAACAGTGTGCCATCAGCCAGCAGGGTCACGGTGAGCTGCAAGCCTGCTGGCAAGCGCTGGCCAATGGCCAACCGGAGTCTCTGCAACAGTGGGCACAACAAGCCGATGCGCCGGTGGAAGGGAGTGAATTGCAACAACAGTGGCAACTGCTGCAGGCGCTCAGATTGCTCAAGGGCGGCAGCAAACCCGCGCAGGTGGCCAGCAAGCTGGGTTATGCCGATGAGGCCGCATTGCAAGCGGCCTGCCAGCAGTGGGGCGTTGGCGAGGATGGCGATCAATAACCGGACACAGGTATGAATGCGCCAACTAAATTGGCTGAACGAGTCCAGTTTTTTGCCAGATGGTCGTTAACAAGGAAGGGCCATCCCCCCCGTAATCCTTTATGCTAAAGGCCTGAAGTGACTGCCAACCTTTCGACCAACAGGACATCTGCCATGACGAGCAAAGCCAATCAATCCCAGGGCATGTTGCTGTTTCACCTTTCAGCCCAGCAATCCTTTGCCATAGGCACCCTCAAGGTAAAGGAGATAGTCCCTTACACCCAGCTGACCGCCATGCCGCACTCGCATCCGACCGTGCTGGGGGCCGCCAATATGCGCGGCGCCACCATTCCGGTGATCGACATGGCGATGGCGGTGGGTTATCGCCCCATCAGCAAGGAGGAGATGCCCCACTGCTTTATCATCATCACCGATTGCCGCCGCACCCTGGTGGGCTTTCTGGTGCGAGGCATCGACAAGATCACCGAGTGCAACTGGCGCGATATCGAGTCACCTCCCGCCGCCCTCGGCCACAATGTGTTTGTGACTGGTGTCACCCGGGTCAATGACCAGCTGATCCAGCTGCTGGATGTGGAGCTGATCCTCTCCCGGGTCTATCCGGACGATCCGAGCCACCTCTATCCGGTGCTGACCGATGTGCAGCGGGAGCGGATCAAGCCGATGCGGATCCTGCTGGTTGATGACTCCTCGGTCGCCCGTCGCCAGCTGATGGCAGCCCTCGATTACATCAATATCCCTTATGAGGTCTGTACCAATGGCAAGGACGCACTGACCCTGATGCAACAACGTGCCAGCCAGCAGACCCCCATCGATATTCTGGTGAGCGATATCGAGATGCCTGGGCTCGATGGCTACGAGCTGGCCTTCGAGGTACAGAGCGACAGCAAACTGGCGGGGGCCTACATCATCCTGCACACCTCCCTCTCCAGCGAGATCAGTGTGGAGCGGGCCCATCAGGTGGGCGCCCATGAGGCGCTGACCAAGTTCGAGGCCAACGAGCTGATCCAGGCCATGTTGCGCGGTGCCGAACATCACGATCGCCTGCTGAAATAAGCCAATGACTGGCGGGAGCTGAACACCTCTCGCCCCTCTATCTTCGACCCAGACCGACGACGCCATGCTGACCGAAAGCCACTTCCACGCCCCCTGGTGGGCCCGCAATCCTCATCTGCAGACCATATTGCCCAAATGGCTGCGCCGGACTCCGGCCCGATTTGTGGCCGAGCGCTTCGAACTGACTGACGGGGATTTTGTCGATCTCGCCTGGAGCGGCGAGATCACGACAGATTCGCGACCACTGGTGGTGGTCTTTCACGGGCTGGAGGGGAGCATTCACTCCCACTATGCCAAGGGATTATTCACCCATCTGCAGCAAGAGGGCAGAGAGGCCGTGCTGATGCACTTTCGTGGCTGCAGCGGCGAGCCCAATCGCCACCTGCATGCCTATCACTCCGGCACCATCGGTGATGCGCAGGAGCTGATTGCCGAGCTGAGCCAACGCTTCCCGGGCAAACCGCTGATCGCCATCGGCTTTTCACTGGGTGGCAATATGCTGGTCAACTTGCTGGCACGGGCCTGTCCTGCGGCATTGAAAGCGGCAGTGGTAGTCTCGGCCCCGCTGCAACTGGCCAGCTGTGCCGAACGGGTCAATCAGGGTTTCTCAAAGGTCTATCAGAACTATCTGCTGCGTACCATGCGCCGCAATTTGCTCAGCAAGATCAGCCAACAGCAGAAAGCGAGTGAACGCTGGCAGCCCCGGCAAGTGGAGCAGATTGCCACCCTGCGCGATTTTGACGAACTGGTCACCGCTCCGCTGCACGGCTTTCACAGTGCCAGCCACTACTACCAGAGCTGCTCGGGACTACCGCTGCTGGCTCAAATCCCCATCCCGACCCTTATCCTGCACGCCGCCGACGATCCCTTTATGTCACACGCGGTCATTCCCCGGCCGGATCAACTCTCGCCCACGGTGCGCTATGAGCTGAGCCAGCGCGGCGGCCATGTCGGTTTTCTGCACGGCACCCCCTGGCGGCCACGGTTTTGGTTGGATGAGCGGATCAGTCACTGGATTGCCGAACAGACTCAGGGTGCGGTGCAGAACTGATTGCGACCCCCAGCCTTGGCCATGTAGAGGGCCTGGTCGGCCCGCGCCAGTAGCTGCTCACCACTCTCCCCGCCTTCCAGTGTCGCGATCCCCTGACTGATGGTCACCCGACTGGCAACATCGGATGCCAGATGCTCAAGCTGCAATTCGGCCAGCCCATCCTGCAGCCGCCGCGCTACCGCAGCGGCGCTCTGACTGTCGGCATCGGGCAGTAGCAACACAAACTCCTCGCCGCCATAACGGGCGGCCAGATCCGCCTCACTGCGCACCGAACGCATCATCAACTGCGCCACCTCCCGCAGGCAGACATCCCCCGCCTGATGGCCATAGTGATCGTTAAAGCGTTTGAAGTAGTCCACATCGATGAGGATAAGGGCAAGCGGGGCGCCGCTCGACTGACTATGGGCTTTGCAGCGTTCGAGCTCCTGACTGAAGTGGCGCCGATTGGCAAGACCAGTCAGTGGATCCTGCTTGGCCAGTGCATCGAGGCGCCGCAACAGGGCCAGATTGTCATGCTCACGCATCACGGCCAATTCAAACCAGCGATGCAGCATCCGGCGACCAACCTCCAGCGCCATTATGGTACATACCACCTCAAGCAGATAAAGCTGCGGAAAATCCACCTCCAGCCACCACAAACGCGCAACGCCAAATAGCAACGGTACACTGAGATAGGCATACAACACGCGTCGGTCGGGATAAAACGCGATCAGCGCAGCCAGTAAATTGAGGCGCATGATCCCGTTGGCATAACTTGCCCCTCCTCGCAGCTCAACTTCACCAATGGTGAAGATATGCAGCGTCCAGACGCCCCCCCAGACCAGCATTACGACCAATGCGCACCATAGCCAGACTCGATCCTGCAGATGATTGCAGAGCAGGGCTGCAACCGGCAGCAGCAGCAGCACGACCATGACAAAGCCCAGCTCACTCTGAAAGCGCCATGGCAGAGTACCGTCACTGGCCAGGCCTGCCTGGCTGTAGACCTGGTAGCGTATCGCCAGAAACAGCACAACCAGCCAGTTCAGCAACCAGAACCAGACCATGCCGCGACTGATGGCCTGGCGACGAGCAAGATCCATGTGAGCCGATATCGTTGAGGGGGCCCGGCGTTGCTCTTCAGACAACATGTCTCACACTCCACGAAACGCGTAAAAAGAGGTTGCACTCATTTTATTGCGCACAACAATAGCTGACGGTTATACCCTTTTGCATCGAGATCCCTTCATGATAATCCCCTGGCAAGCGTTGGATGCCGATACCCTGACCAACCTGATCGAACAGTTTGTGCTGCAAGAAGGCACCGAATATGGCGAACATGATGTTTCGCTTGAAGCCAAAGTCGCTATGGTAAGGACTCAATTACAGCAAGGCATCGCCGTGATCGTCTATAGCGAGTTGCATGAATCGGTCAATATTGTGCCACGCGATCGTTTCAACGAGCCGTCTTGACCATCTCGGGTTCACGCCCGTATAACGAAACTCCCAAGGAAGAGAGCATTCTATGTCGGCCAAGCATCCCATTATCGCCGTCACCGGGTCGTCCGGTGCCGGTACCTCTACCTCCACCATCGCCTTTCGATCCATGTTCCACCAATTGGGTTATCAGGCAGCCGTGGTGGAAGGTGACAGTTTTCACCGCTACACCCGCCCCGAGATGGATGTGGCAATCCGCAAGGCGCGTGAACAAGGACGCCACATCAGCTATTTTGGCCCCGAGGCCAATGACTTCGGCTTGCTGGAGAGCTTTTTTCAGGGCTATGGCCAGGATGGCACCGGCCAGTATCGCCGCTATCTGCACAGCTTTGACGAGGCGGTCCCCTTCAACCAGATGCCCGGCACCTTCACCCCCTGGCAGCATCTGCCGAGCGACACTGACCTGCTGTTTTATGAAGGGCTGCACGGTGGTGTGGTCACTGAGGATCACAACGTAGCCCGCCACGTGGACTTTCTCATCGGCGTGGTGCCCATCGTCAACCTGGAGTGGATCCAGAAGCTGATCCGCGATACCTCGGAGCGCGGCCACTCCCGTGAGGCCGTAACCGACTCCATAGTCCGCTCCATGGATGATTACATCAACTTCATCACCCCGCAGTTCTCGCGCACCCATATCAACTTCCAACGGGTGCCGACAGTGGACACCTCCAATCCCTTCAGTGCCAAGGTGATCCCGAGTCTGGACGAGAGTATGCTGGTGATCCGGTTTCGCGGCATAAAACAGGTCGATTTTCCCTATCTGTTGTCGATGATCGACGGCTCATTCATGTCACGAATGAATACCATCGTCGTGCCGGGTGGCAAGATGGGGTTTGCCATGGAGTTGATCCTTAAGCCACTCATCCAGCAACTACTTGAAACCGGCAAGATCACTTAAGCCAAGGAGTTCACAATGCGGTTAGCGTTTATCTCTGTGGTATTGGCCGCCCTGCTTGGCGGCTGCAGCAGCGGGCCGACGGCCCCCACGCTGGAGTCCGGCACCATGCTGGTTCGTCCGATTGGCAACTGGACCTATGGCGCAACCCCGCGCTACGCCCTGGCCGAGCAGTATCAATTCGCCGGTGAGCTGGCGGAAGGGTGGCTGGAGCCGATGCAGCAGGCGGTGAGCCGGGAGCTCAATGGCAAGGGGTGGCAGAGTGCGCCGCTCGACGAGGCGGATCTGTGGGTCGCCATAGGCGTCGCGGGCGGCAAGGATATGAGCGATGGCGAGATTTTCGCCCGCCTCGGCATGACGCCCGGGGTCTATGCCTCGGCCAACCAGCGCAAAGGCTCGCTGGCCATAGTGCTGCTCGATCGCAAAACCCAGAAAGCAGTCTGGAGCAGCATCATCCAGCTGACCAGCGATGTAAGCATTGCTGATAGCCAACGTCAGGCGCTCAGCCAGCAGCTCGCTGCCGAACTGCTTCATAGCGTCCCGACCAATTAACAGTTAATGCTGGCTTATTGAAAAGGGATGGATAGAAAAACGGCTTGCCTCCCGGCAAGCCGTTTTTTGTGGTCTCACAGTTGTCTCACAGTTTTGTCCCAGTCTGGTCTTGGCCAGACTGGGACACGAAGCTGCACGCCTTCAGATATCTGTGGTCACTTATTTGAGCGTACAGGTCAGCAGCGTAACCCCTTTCTGGGTGAGGAGCGCCTGTTTCTCCTGATTCCAGAAGGTGGTCAGGCCGTCAGAATATTTGGCGCCAGACTCTGACTCCACACGCGCCAGTTTGTGGTAAACCCCGGCATAGGGGAACTGCACCATGTCAGCCTGGGCATCATAGGTAATGGCCAGCATCTCTTCGCCACACTGGTATTGGCTGTATTGATACTGGGTAGGTTGCGGGCTGCTGCACGCCGCCAGACCCAACAGGGGAAGCAGAGCGATCAATTTTTTCATTGCACTTTCCTTATGTGATGGCCTTATGTAATGGCCTTGTGCAGAGGCCTCATGTGACGGCCTTATGCCAGGGTACCAACGAAACAATCGTCAGTTATCAAGCTTCAACAATTTGATAACTATGGGTAATTTGTACCGCTTTTTCCAACATCAGGGAAACAGAACAGTATTTTTCCATCGACAGATCGACCGCTCTGGCCACCTGTTTCTCTGCCAATCCCTTGCCTGTCACCACGAAGTGCAGATTAATCTTCTCGAAAACCCGGGGCACGCTATCAACCCGTTCGCCACTGACCTCGACATGACAAGCGGTCACCGACTGGCGCGCTTTTTCTAGGATGGAGACCACATCAATAGAGCTGCAGCCACCGACCGCCAGCAGGATCATCTCCATCGGGCTGGCCCCCTCACCGGGGTTGGCTCCATCCAGGATCACCTTGTGACCGGATTCACTCTCACCCACAAACTTCATCCCTTCCACCCAGCTGACCTTGGCTTTCATCTCGCACTCTCTCCTGTTAATCGTGATGATGGATCCCTAGCATAACCCAGTCGCTTATCTCTGCCGAACAGGGGGAGTTGGGATGGAAATAGATCAAAATCAACATCTCCGACCTCTATCTTCCCTAGAATGGCCGAAGCAGCGCAGCAGGCATTACCCAAAGGGCTCTTGCAAAAGGGCGCAAAGCCTTGTCAGCACAGACAAAGGCTCTTATCCTACTGCGACTAATACAAGGAATGGCAAGATTGGCAGCTTGCCCGGACGCACAAGTCCATAAAAAGACACTACAGAGGAATTCTCATGGTTATTGGCAAACCGCAAAGCGATCCCACCCTGGAATGGTTCTTGTCGCACTGCCACATTCATAAGTATCCCGCGAAGAGCACCCTGATCCATGCGGGTGAAAAAGCGGAGACCCTCTACTACATCGTCAAGGGCACTGTGGCCGTCTTGATCAAGGACGATGAGGGCAAAGAGATGATCCTCTCCTATCTGAACCAGGGTGACTTCCTGGGCGAGATGGGGATGTTCGAGGAGAACGAGAATCCCGAGCGTTCCGCCTGGGTTCGCGCCAAAGGCTCTTGCGAAGTGGCCGAGATCTCTTACAAGAAGTTCCGCCAGCTGATCCAGGTCAACCCGGACATTCTGATGCGTCTCTCTGGCCAGATGGCCAAGCGCCTGCAGCACACCAGCCAGAAAGTGGGTAACCTCGCCTTCCTGGATGTGACCGGCCGGATCGCCCAGACTCTGCTCAACCTGGCCAAGCAGCCAGATGCCATGACCCACCCGGATGGCATGCAGATCAAGATAACCCGTCAGGAGATCGGCCAGATCGTCGGCTGCTCCCGTGAAACCGTGGGCCGCATCCTCAAGATGCTGGAAGAGCAGGAGCTCATCTCTGCTCACGGCAAGACCATTGTGGTATTTGGCACTCGCTGATGACCCGTCCGCAGGGCTGACTGAGGCCTTGGGATAAAAAAGGCTGCTACGGCAGCCTTTTTTGATCCTCTCCCCTATAATCCCGAACGCCCTTCACTGTTCCGGCATTCGCCCAGAGAGTTACTATGCACCTTCAATGTCCCCGTTGCCGCAGTCCGCTCCATCTTCATGAAGCCTCCCAGGGGCGCTATTGCGACAACAAGCATCACTTCGATCCGGCACCGGAAGGTTATCTGGATCTCATCCCCGGCAAGAAAAACCCCAAAGACAGCGACAGCCGTGCCCTGATGCGCGCCAAGCACCATTTCCTGGAAGCCGGCCACCAACTGCCGCTGGTCGAGGCCATGGCCTCCCTGCTCGCTCCCCTTGCCCCACAAGAGCTGGTTCATCTGGGATGTGGTGAAGGCTACTACTGCCGCGCGCTGGCAGAGCGCCTGCCCGGCTGGCAGTTTGCTGGGGTTGATATCGCCAAGAACACCATCTTTGCCGCCAAAAAAGCGCAGCCGGACGGCCAGTTTGTCATTGCCGATCCCGCTCGCGCGCCGTTGCAACCGGGCTCTGCTCAGGTGCTGCTGGTCAACGATCTCAAGGTCAAGACGGAACAGCTGGTCAGCTGGCTGGCCCCCGGTGGCTATCTGCTCTATCTGCAGCCGGGCCCGCGTCATCAGTGGCAACTGCGGGTCAGCCTCAATCCGGTGAGTATGGAACACCCTTTAAGCTGGCCCTCGCTTGCCGGTCTCCGGCTGGTAAGCCAGGAGCGCTGCCAGTTCCCTATCTCTATGGATCAGACCATGCGCGCCTTTATTCTGGAGACAAGCCGTCTCGGCTGGCGCGCCAACGGCGAACAGCGCCATGCCTTTATCCAGCAAGGTCCGGCACAGCTGGAACAGGATTTGCTGATGACACTGTGGCAAAAAGCAAGCTGACCGCCTGACAGGAGCACGGCAAGTGCTCCTGTCCCATTTTCCTCCCGCCACTCTTCTCCCCCTTCGTGATTCGCCTCACAACTTGAGTCATCGACCTTATTGGTCAGGCCAGCTTTAATGTCAAAACAGCCAATAGAGAATAATTCATTGAATTTAATCTCTTTTTAACCTGTCAAAAAACGTCATATCCAGTATCAACAGCGCCCTTCAGCACCAAATTAAACGACGACAGATTCAGGCCCAGTCAAGGTTCAAGCGCCTACCGTGTGGCTATCGGACCCTTTCCGATTTCCATAGAACCGACCACAGGTTCGGAAGTGTTTACATCAGAGGAAATAAGGATATGAAAAAGTCTGCACTGACTATGGCCATCTCCAGCTTGCTGCTGGCCAGTGGCGCCCACGCTGCTACCGTTTACAACCAGAACGACACCAAGCTGGATATCGGTGGCCGTGCCCAGGGTGCCTACTACGGCACTGACAACAACAGCGCCGAAGGAGATCAGAGCTACTTCCGTCTGCACGTTGCTGGCGAGACCAAGATCGCTCCCGAGATGAAGGCATTCGGCTTTGCCGAATACAACCTGCCGACCTCCGGTTCTGACAACGATGAACTGCGTTACGCCTATGCCGGCATCCAGCACGATCGCTTCGGTGCCTTCAGTTATGGCCGTCAGGATGGTCTGTTCACCAAGGCCGTAAACAACTATACCGACGTACTGCCCGAATGGGGTGGTGATGGCCTGGGCAAAGATACCGAAGTATTCGGTACCGGCCGTACCAACGGTCTGGCTCAGTACATCTTCAACTACGAAGGTCTGACTCTGGGTGCCCAGTTCACTGGTAACAATAACCCGCAAAATGCTGGCCGCAGCGCCATTGCCGAGTCCTTCAACGGTAACCTCTACAACGGTGAGAGCTGGAACAGCACTGGTTCCAAAGAGGGCTTTGCCTTCTCTGCCAACTATGACTTCGATATGGGTCTGAGCCTGGGCGCTGCATACAACCAGGCCGGCAAAACTGCCGAACAGGCCCGCTACGCAGCCTTTGGCGGCGAGAAAGATGCCAAGCTGATGGGCTTCGGTGCCAAATATGCTGCAGGCGACCTCTATCTGGCGGCAACCTATTCCCACGGTGAGAACCACCTGTTCGTCAACAACGGCTACGCCGAGAAGATGGATGGTTACGAAGCCGTTGCCCAGTACACCATCGGCAAGTTCAAGCCTTCTCTGGCTTACCTGCGCACTGACGTCAAAGATACTGCCCACGGCATTGACGACACCTACACCGAGTACGTATCCATCGGTGCCTGGTACAACTTTACCGAGAACTTCAACGCCTACGTTGACTACAAGCTGAACCTGCTTGACTCTGTTGATGGCAAGTCCACCAACTCTCTGGGCAAGAACACCGACGACGTTGTTGCTGTCGCCCTGCAGTACAACTTCTAAAAGGTTGACTGTCGGTTATACCCTGTGAAACCAATGTCTACTGTTTGAATTTCTTCCGGCCGCTCTGCGGCCGGTTTTTTATTGCGCGTTTTCAGCACCTTGCATATAACTATCGAGCGGATAGCTGTAATTTCAGCCCGTTGGACAAGCAAGGATGCGCAAAGAGGGGAGCAGGGATGACAGAGTTACTCGGAAAACGGTGGGGGCCACTGTGGCCAGTGTTACTGTTGCTGGTGAGCATCGGCTGGAGCGGGAATAGCGCCGCCAGTAGTGAGCGCAACCTCTATCAGCAGCTTGGGCTGGCCGGCAAACTCGACAGACAAACCTTTCAAAAAGCCCTTGTCAGCTATCAAAGCGTACGCAGCAAGCAAAAATCCATCCTGACCATCATTGATTACAGCAAGCCTTCGACTCAGCGCAGGCTGTTCGTCATCGACATGAAACGTCACAAACTGCTTTATCACACCTGGGTAAGCCATGGCCGCAACTCAGGTGAACTAGCCGCAGAGCGCTTTTCCAACCAGCTCAACTCCCGACAAAGCTCCCTCGGCGTCTATCGTACCGCAGAAACCTACTTGGGCAAGCATGGCTACTCCCTGCGGCTGGATGGGCTCAGCCCCGGCAAAAACTGCAATGCCCGCAAACGTGCCATCGTGGTGCATGGCGCCGCCTATGCCAGCCCAAACCATCTGCGCAAATATGACAAACTGGGCCGCAGCTGGGGCTGTCCCGCCCTGCCAAAGGAACAAGCCAGGGCCATCATAGATACCATAAAAGGGGGCAGTGTCATCTACGCCCACGGCTAGCGGGCACAACACCATAAAACACAAGGCCAGCAATCGCTGGCCTTGTTTGTCACGCTCTCACACTAAACGGGACGAGTTATTGGCGCACCACCAGGACCGGGCACGGAGCATGACGCACCACGGATTCGGCAACGCTGCCTACCAGCAGATGGCTGATACCGGAGCGGCCGTGGCTACCCATCACGATCAGCTCAACCTCGTCTTCCTTGGCCTGGATAATGATTTCATCCGCTGCCCTACCAAAGCGAATATCAAACGTTGCCGGAATAGGCAGGGTGGCAATCAGCTCTTTGAGTTGGGCTCTGGCCTGACGCTCCATTTCGTGAGTGATCTCAACGGCTGTCATATGAAGAATTTTGTAACTGTCAAAGCCGTGCAGTTGGTCTACGACATGGATCAGCTTGAGCTGGGCCTCATGGCTCTGCGCCATGAATACGGCATAGTCGAGTACCGCCCGGGACATTTGGGAAAAATCGACAGGACAAAGCAGAGTTTTGATCGATGGCATAATGCAGTCTCCTCTACTGATTGGGGTACTATTGAATCTTGAGTTCATCATAACCATCAGATTGAAAATAACTCTCGACCCTGTCGCAAAATGAACATCAGGGATTTTTTCTGTACGCCGTCGCCATCAATGCCATGGTATAAAGTAGGGTATCAGTGTTTTTTCCTCTGCCCCAGCGAGGCCAGCTCTGACCATGCTACGCATCTGTCTGTTGCTCTGTTGTCTGTTCACTGCGGCGAATTGCCGGGCAGAGTCTATTGACGTTTATTGCGATGATTGGCCCGGTTTTTGTCAAAAGGATGGCAAAGGCCTCTATCTGGATCTGGTGCGAGCCATCTACCAGCCTCACGGCTATCAGGTAACCCCCCATATTGTGCCCTATAAGCGCGCTCTCGCTGTCATTGCAAAAAAAGGGGGAGATATCGCCATGGGGGTATATCGCGATGAAGTATCCGGCGTCCAGCAATCTCGCTATCCGGCATCAGCGGATGACCTGACCGTGTTCATGCTCAAGAAATGGCAACCCCAGTGGCAAGGGGAGAAAAGTCTGGAAGGGCAAACCGTGATATGGCGGCGGGGCTGGGCATTCGACAAGTACATTGCGGTCACCATGCAGTGGCATGAAATTGACAGCGATGAGCTGGCCCTGCAACTGCTTGGTAAAGAGCGATATCGCTTTTACCTCACTGCCGGCGTGCTCTATGTGGATGAGGCTATCCCTCCCGAGCTGCATCGCGTCTTCCTGCGCTGGATCCCGACCTATCCCATTTTTGCCGATACCCAGCAAGGCAACCGGATGTTACAGCTCTGGGATAAGGGAATGGTTGAGTTGATCCGCAGCGGGGGTCTGGCAGAGATCTATAAGCACTATCAGCTCTATGACTACTATCAGGGTTTTATCGAAGAACTGGAACAGAAAGTGGCTGCCAGTCCTGCAGACTGAATGATAACGTTGCGCTAATTACTCTCCCCTCATTCCCTTGGCCAAGCGGTCGTAGAGGATCACATTGACCGAGGCCGCCAGATTCATACAGCCACTGGTCGGCACATAAACCACATCTTTCACCGCGCCATAGAGGGCAGGATCGAGCGTACCATCCTCCGGCCCGAAGATATAAAAAGCGCGTTCCGGATGGACATAGTCGGGGAGCGGTGTAGCGCCGTCGATCAGATCGACCACCACGGGCACGCATCCCTGCGGGATAAACGCCATCAGATCATCCACCCCGAGCAGCGGGATCTTCTCCACCATCTGCTTAGTATCAGTGGCAAAGCGGCGCGCCAGCTCGAAGCGGTTGCCGGTGTAGTAGACCTCGTCCACCCCGTAACAACCCGCAGCCCGCATCACGGAACCGACATTTTCCGGGGACTTGGGATTGACCAACCCCACGCAGCAGAATGCACTCTTTTCCATCATCTCTCCTCATCTTGCGACGGCCATTATAAGCCGTTGCAGGGCCACCGACCCGTTAAAAGTCCCCTCCCCGGCTAAACCGCTTGCCAACCCAGCTTTGAATGTCGATTTTTTGTGCGCAAGCCGACAAATTTTGTACAAGCCGATAGCCAGCAAACGTTTCCCAGCAATAATGGACAAACGTTTGTAAATGGATGTTTGTCTATGACTGAGCGTGAACAAGAGATCCTAGCCCTGCTGCGTCAGGATCCCATGATTGCCCAGCAGGATCTGGCCGATCGCCTCGGCATCAGCCGCTCCGCGCTGGCCAGCCACATCTCCAGCCTGATCCGGCAGGGATATGTGCAAGGCAGAGGTTATGTACTGCGAGAAGGCCCCTACGTAGTGGTGATCGGCGGTGCCAATATGGATATTTGTGGCACCAGCCATGACAACCTGCTGCTCGGCGACTCCAACCCGGGCAAGGTGCGCACCTCGGCAGGTGGTGTTGGCCGCAATATCGCCGAGAATCTGGCGCGGCTCGGCAGCGACACCCGGCTGCTTACAGCGGTCGGCAACGACCAGTATGGTCATCATCTGCTGGAGGTAAGCCAGCGGGCCGGCGTCGATGTGCGCCAGACCCTGGTGCTCGATGGCCACACTACCTCTTGCTACCTCAGCCTGCATGATGGCAGCGGCGAAATGAGCTGCGCCATCAACGACATGGCCATCATAGAGCAGCTCACCCCTGCCCGCCTGACCCCGCTCGGTGGCTTTCTCGGCGGTGCCCGGCTTTGGGTGCTCGACACCAATCTGGCCATCCACACCCTCGACTGGCTGTTCGAGCGGCAGGGAGAGCACGCCATCTTTGTCGATACCGTTTCGGTGGCCAAGGTGGAGAAGATCCGCCCCTGGCTCGGCAAGATCCACACCCTCAAACCCAATCGCAGTGAAGCCGAGCAGTTGTGCGGCATGACCATCGCCGGGCCCGAAACCTGGCCCATGGTGGCCGCCTGGTTCCACCTCGCCGGGGTCAAGCGACTGTTCCTCAGTCTGGGTGAACAGGGGATCTTTTACAGCGATGGCGAGCAACAGGGCCACCTGCCTGTGCTGGGTAGTCCGGTGCTCAACGTCACCGGCGGCGGGGATGCCTTTATGGCTGGCCTCGCCCACGCCTGGCTGCAAGAGCTCGACATTGCCCAAACCACCCGCTTTGCCTTGGGCTGCGCCGCCCTCACCGTCAATTGTTCCGATACCGTTTTTTCCGGTCTGAGCAAGACCGCCGTTGACCGCATACTGGAGGAGTACTCATGCTGAACGCTTACCTCGATATCCAACCGGAAGTGGCTGCCGCGCTAGCTGCTGGCAAACCGGTGGTTGCCCTCGAATCCACCATCATCTCCCACGGCATGCCCTATCCGCAGAACGTGGAGACGGCCCGTCAGGTGGAGCAGGTGGTGCGCGATAACGGATCCATTCCAGCCACCATCGCCATCCTCGATGGCCGCCTCAAGGTGGGACTGGATGCCGGTGCGCTGGAGGCCCTCGGTCGGGCTGGCCATGCGGTTACCAAGTGCAGCCGCCGCGACATTCCGTTCGTGCTGGCACGCAAGGGGATGGGGGCCACCACGGTCGCCTCGACCATGATCATCGCCGCCATGGCGGGGATCCGGGTCTTTGCCACCGGCGGGATCGGCGGGGTACATCGCGGCGCGCAGGAGACCTTCGATATCTCGGCCGATCTGCAGGAGCTGGCACAAACGCCGGTAGCCGTAGTCTGTGCCGGTGCCAAGTCGATCCTCGATATCGGGCTGACCCTGGAGTATCTGGAGACCCAGGGGGTACCGGTGATCGGCTATCAAACCGAGGAGCTGCCCGCCTTCTACACCCGCGAGAGCGGCTTCAAGGTCGATTATCGCCTCGATACCCCGGCAGCCATCGCCGAGGCGTTGCGCCTCAAGTGGGAGCTGGGACTGGCGGGCGGCGCCGTGGTGGCCAACCCCATCCCGAGCGCACACGCCATGCCAAAAGCCGATATCGACGCAGCCATTGCCCAAGCGCTGCGTGAAGCCGATGAGCAGGGGATCAAGGGCAAGGCCTCAACCCCCTTCCTGCTGGCTCGCGTCTGCGAGCTGACTGGCGGCAACTCGCTGGCGGCCAACATCCAGCTGGTACTGAACAACGCGGCCCTCGGTGCCCGGATCGCTGCCAGCCTGTGATCGCACGCCGATACCTCGCCATGTAAAAGAGGGCCTCGCGGCCCTCTTGTTGTTTTTGCTATCTGCAGCGCTATTGCAACGCTGTGTTATTGCAGTACCACGCGCCCATTGAGTGGCTGCACCGGCCGGTTGTTGGGGTGGTGCATCACCGCCTTGAATGCGTCGATCTGGGTCTGACTGACCTCAACCGGCTGCTTCATCACCAGCCAGCGCACTCCTTCCGAGCAGGGGGGCGTAGTAAGGGAACCGCTGAAGCGATAGTAGTCATGGCTTTCCGGCAGCAGTTGCTCAGCAGAGAGCGGCGCCTTGAGGGCCTGGATCTCCCCCACCTTGGCAGGTAATGCACTCCAAGCTGCCGCCAGCGCAGGATTGGCCTTGCCAGCCTCGAACATCACCGCCACCACGGCGATCTCTTCCTTGTCACTGACGTGCACCAGATGCCCTTCCAGCGGATAGGATTTGCCCTCGATGAGGTTTTCACTCGGGGCGTGGAAGTGGAACTGCTTGAGCTCAAACCTGGTGCCATCGAGTTGCAAAATGCTGCCCGGGGCATAACCGACCTGCACGGTATGACCATTGTTGACCACTGTGTTGCCACCCGCCTGATAGTGGAGTACCAGCGGGGCCAGTTTGGCCTCGACCAATCCGTTCAGGTCAACCGGCGACTGATTGCTACCCGCACACTGGCCAAACTCAGGGGTCAGCTTGGCCCAGTGGGCAGGCCCCACCTCACCGCTATATTCCCAATGGGGGGTGGCAGCAAACACGACAGGGCACAGCAACAGGGAGCAGGCCAACAGAGACTTTCTCATCATACATCCTTATCTTGATTGAAAAGCACGACCATCCCCTCCCCCGGATAGCGGGGCATGCAGAGATGGCATATCTGATACGCGGGATACAGAGCATCGGAGCGACTTTCTAATGGTAATGAGCACGGGCTGGTCAATCGGTTTGACCGCGGCTCAATACAGAGTCGTTTGGCAAGTATATGGTGAGGGATCGGCAGAGACAGTGAAAGAGGGGGAAATTAATCAGTCGGCTATCCACTCCTCCACTGGCAGGTGCGGGACAAGGTTCAGGGTGTCACGCTTTCATAACAACCATCCATCACAACCATCGCGGGAGTACGGGCTCCCGCGATGGTTGCCGATAACGGCAATTAACGGTCGCGATTCAGGGCGATCAGACGATCAAGAATCGCTTCACCATCGGCACGCAAACCGTTGTGCTCATACTCATTGGTGATCCAGGCGCGACTGTTGCCAAGCCCACGCAGGGTCTCACGACTGTAATCAAACTCCACATACATATCCTCGGCATAAACGGCGCATGCTACCGGCACCTGGTTGCGGGCCAGTTGGGCCGGATTATAGAGCGCCCCCCAGTCCGCCTTGTTGGCCAGCAGATGAGCCGCCTCTTTCAGGGGCAGCAACTCGCGGAACTGCTCGAACAACCAGGGGTAAACCATCTCGCCGGTGAAGGCGAAATCCTTGCCGGGCGCCCAGTTCACCGCAGGAAACTCCCCTCTGACCCGATCTGCCGCCCAGCGAGTCGCCTCCCCTTCGGCGTAGATAGCCTCGTGCAGGATGGCAAACAGCGGATTGGTATTGAATGGCTGCATACTCTGCACCTGATAGAGAAAGGCCGGGCTCAGCTTGTCACCGATAAAGGCCTCCTCCAGCAGGTAATAAAGCTCCTCAAAGGCACCCGTAGCACCGAGATCCAGTCCTTGCTGCTGGAACTGCTCCACCGTCAGGCGCTGACCGTTGGGCAGCCGCACATCGTGCTGGTGCAGATGGTTGGCCAGCCGGTTGGCAATCCCCTGAGCGTGGGGGAAGCGGGCGAAGAAGGCGCGGTTCTTGTCGGCCACCCGCTGGTAGGTGGCGCGGTAAACCTCCTCGGCACTGCGGCCGATCGGCGCGATACCGCCGGTGATATAGACCTCCCGCAGACTGTCAGGGAAAAACGAGAGATAGGTCAGGCAGCAAAAGCCGCCAAAGCTTTGCCCCAGCAGGCTCCAGCGATGCTTGGGGCTGAGCTCCTGCCGGATGAACTCGGCATCTTGCACTATGCTGTCGGCGCGAAAATGGCTGAGATACTCCGCCTGCTCGGTCGGTGTCATTTTGGCCAGAATATGCCCATGGATGGGGCTCGACATCCCGGTGCCACGCTGATCCAGCAGCAGCACTCTGAACTCCTGCAACGCCCGCTTGAGCCAACCACTGTTAGCCGTCGGGCGCGGCGCCCCGAATCCCGGCCCCCCTTGCAAAAACAGCAGCCAGGGCAACTTCTCATCGAGCTTGTCTTTACGGCAGAGGGTACGGGCAAACAGGGTAATGCTGTCACCATCCGGCTCATCATGATCGAGGGGAACGGTAAAAAAGTGCGGCTCGCAATGAATGCCGTCCAGTACATAGCTCAAGGGGCTGCTCATCTGGGATCTCTCCGTCAGGATGGGAACATCATTGATCCCATCATATCCCCGCCCTGCCTTGGGGTCACTCAGGTTTTCCAAAATGTTAACAATGGCTTAAAGGTCGAAACATCACCCGACAAGCCGCTCTTCAACGGTGCTGAATTGATTGTTTTGCGAGGGAGATTGACGCCATGGCGCCATTCAACAAAGATGGTTCGCCTGTACAGGAGTGCAGCCATTCAGGCCGACAAAATAGATAAGGGAATGTGATGAAACCGAAGTGGATCAGGGCCAGAAAAAGAGAGAAGAAGCCATGCCCTGGCAGCATGCTGCAGACCGGAATGCTGCTGTTCAGTGCCACCTGTGGCGCAACGCTCTTTTTGGCAGCATGCAACAGCAACTAGAAATGAAAAAGCCCGCTCGATTGAGCGGGCTTTTCGAATTTGGCTCCTCCTACTGGACTTGAACCAGTGACATACGGATTAACAGTCCGCCGTTCTACCGACTGAACTAAGGAGGAATTGTGGTGCCCAGAGACGGAATCGAACCGCCGACACGGGGATTTTCAATCCCCTGCTCTACCGACTGAGCTATCTGGGCAACGGCGCGCATTAAACCCTTTCCAGCGCAGGGTGTCAACCATGATGGCACGATAAAAAGCACGTTCGCTCAACAACTGAACGCAATGAACGGTTATTAGCCGTTTCGGAGCAGAAATCTGCCTAACCGTGACCCGCCTCATATATGAATGATCACCAAACCGCGGGAAATCACGGCCTCTATAGCTTTGCCACATTGAGCCGAATCCACTCTGCGAGTATGCTTTGCCGCAATGATACCGCCTGGAGGCAACATGAGTCTGAATATGCAAGAGTGGCGTGAAGAGACCACCGAGATCGTCAACGAACTGCTGGCCGATGGCAGCAATCCCGATGCGGATTACGACATCGAGCACCACTTCGCCTGCCAGGATTTCGACCGTCTGGAAAAAGCAGCGGTTGACCTGTTCAAGGCCGGTTTTGAAGTGACCGATGCCGAAGAGATGGAACTGGATGACGGCGCCACCATCTTCTGCTTCGATGCCACCATCGAGTGCAAGCTGAATGTCGAAGCGATCGTTGCCGATATCGCCAAGATGCTGCCCATCCTGGAAAAATATGGGGTGGACTACGATGGCTGGGGCACCTACTTCCAGGATTGATCCCTGCCACAAACAGAGAGGCCACCTGCGGGTGGCCTCTCTGTTATTGCAGACTGTCACAAATAACTGGCGGCAAACTGCTCGGGCGACAACGGGGGGCTGAACAGATAACCCTGTAGCCGATCACACCCCGCCTGGGTCAGCCACAACTGTTGCTCGACGGTTTCCACCCCTTCTGCAGTAATGCAGATCCCCAGCTCATGGCCAAGTCCGATGACCGATCTCACGATGGCGGTGGTGGCACTGTTGCTGACCAACCCCTGGGTGAAGCTGCGATCCAGCTTGAGCGTGGCGACCTTGAGCCTTGGCAGATAGGCCAGCGAGCAATACCCAGTACCGAAATCATCGATGGCCAGTTGAAAACCGGCGGCGATCAGGTTATCCAGGTTGGTCTCGATCTCATCGGCATTCTCCATCAAGACTCCTTCAGTGATCTCCAGCTCCAGCTGGCCTGCATTCAGACCATGACGTGCAATGCAGCCCTGCACCAGCTTGCAGAGCGCCGGATCACGAAACTGCAACGGCGAAAGGTTGATGGAGAGTACCATATCCGGCTGATCGGTTTGCCACTGGGCCAACTGAGCACACCCCAACTCCAGCATCAGCTGACCAAGTTGGCCGATGATCCCCATCTCTTCGGCCAGTGGAATAAATTCTTCCGGCGAGATCATGCCAAATTCAGGATGCGGCCAGCGGCAAAGCAATTCTGCACCACAAAGCAGATGGGTTGTGCTGCTGATAATGGGTTGGTAGACGGCAACGAGCTGGGATGACTTGATGGCGAGCGGTAACTGGGCGGCGATCAGTTGACGCCGCTTGAGCCGGGCGTGCAGCGCCGGATCAAACAGAGTGCAGTACTGCTGCTGCCGCTTGCCCTGCGCCAGCGCCGCTTCAGCATGGCTGAGCAACCGCTCGGCATCGCTTGCCCGCCCCTGAGCCAGCCCCAGAAACACCGGGATCTGGATACGATGCTCTTCCACCTGATAGTACTCCATCAACTGCTGCTGCAGATGCTGGTTCCATTCCTGCAACGGCTCGTTGAAATCGGGGAGTAACAGACAGAAGTCATCGGCAGCCACCCGGCAGAGCAAGGTTCGCGGCGGAACCAATTGCTGTAGTCGCTTGGCCACCTGGCTCAGCAGGCGATCGGCAATCCGGATCCCGAAGCGATCGTTAACCTCACGAAAGTGGTGCAGATCGACCAGCACCAGTGTGGCGCTGCGGCACCCCAAATGGCGGCTGGTCTGCAAGAAACGGGAGAGTTTGAGCAGCCCGGTGAGGCTGTCGTAGTGCTGCTCCTGCTGCAACTGTGCCTGAGTGGTGCGCAAGCCAGTGATATCGCGCCCCAGCGTCAGGATCCCGAGGGAGTGACCATCCCCATCGGGGACATCGACCCGGGTGATCTCCATATGCCGTCCCTGCCCTCTGGCATCCAGCAGACAACATTCGCCGTGGCCCATCCCTTGGGGTGCCGCCAGCCGGAACGGCAGCTGCTGACCCAGCACCTCATCCGCCCCCTGACCAATAAAGTCGAGAAACGCCTGGTTGCACTCCAGCAACACACCGTTGTGATCATCGAAACGGATCAGGTCAGGGATGGCATCGAGCAGAAAACGCTGCAACACCTGCTGTTTTTTGACCGTCTGTTCCAGGTGCTTGCGCTGGGCAATCTCGTTGACCATTCCGAATACGGCATATGGCTCACCCTGAGCCGTGTAAAGCGGGATCTTGTGCACCTCCATCCAGCAGGTCTCACCACCCCGATTACAGTGCAACTGTTGATGAAGCAAGGGAACGCCCCCCGTCAGCAACTGCGCGTCCTCGGTACGAAATACATCGCCCCATGGCATCTCTGCATCACTCTTGCCGACCACCTCGGCGGGTGAACCCAGCTTGGCCTCAATGGCAAATTCACGATTGGCAAACAGGTAGCGACCATGCCTATCACGACAGAAGATACTCATTGGCAACTGGTCGATGATCTGCTGAAGCAGATCCGGGGTAAGCATGTTGGTCACAGGGGCGCTTATGGAGGAATTTCGAGCAAATCTATGATAGCAAACCAATTTTGTAAAGCACCCCCGGTAACCCCTCCGTTTACACCGATGCAGCACGCATGCTGACAGAGGTTGTCGCTCAGGTGATAATAGGCACCGGTTGGCCAATGGCCTGATAAATGGACGAGAGAAGCAAGATGAAAAAGATGATGGGGTGCGCATTGGCGCTGCTGCTGGCAGGTTGTGCTGGCGACAATAACGGTGGTGAGGAGTATCGCTACAACCCGCCGGTCGCCAAGGCGACCAACAATACCCAGGAGATGGCGATCCCGGTGGATCTGGTGTGGGCTCGCGCCGAAAAGTGGTTCACCGACCACGGCCTCACCATCGAAAACAGTCAGCGCGGTGCCGGCCTGATGACCGCCAATGTCAACCAGTCGGCCGACGGACTTGAGTGGCTGGACTGTGGCACCATGGGTTCCAAAGTAGCACTGGGCAACCCTGACCTGCAGATCAACCTGATCATCACCCAGAGCGGCAACAGCAGCGTGGCCACCGTCAACGTCAAAGGCAACACCGAGCTGTTCTTTGTGGAATCCTCAGGCGAGCGCGTATCAGCCCCGTCCATCAAGCCGGTCTGCGTCTCCCGCGGCACCCTTGAGCAGAGCCTGTTTGCCACACTCGGCAACTAATTTCGCCTCCCTGCCAAGATAAAAAAAGCGGCAGATTGCTCTGCCGCTTTTTTACTGTCCCGAGTTGGGCTTACTTGTCGATATCGAGCATGTTGTTGGTCAACATGTAATCGATCACTTGGTTGGCAGTAGTACCTGCCCCCCCCGTCAGACTATCGAAAGTATGGTTCATCAGCACTATTTCCTGAGTCACCGACGCAGTACTGCTCTCCTTGACCTGTAGATGTACCCCTTCATTGTCCTGGAACACCGACAGCAGGCTCTTCAGATCGTTCTGGTTACGAGAACCGTCGTGATCCAACAGGTCGCTCAGATCCAGCTTGTCACCTTCCGCCTTGGAGAAGTCGACCACGTAATCCTTGGCAACGCTGCCTGCGGCGGTATCGCCCTGCAGCCAGGTGAAGGTATCGGCACCGCTATCCCCCTTGAGAATGTCATTGCCAAGCCCGCCAACCAGGATGTCATTGCCCAGACCACCGATCAGGTTATCGTCGCCAATACCACCAAACAGGGTATCGTTGCCGCTGCCACCGTACAGGGTATCGTTGCCGCTCTCGCCATACAGGGTGTCGTTGCCGGCACCACCGAACAGGATGTCGTTGCCGGCACCACCGAACAGGAAGTCATCGCCACCCTGACCGAACAGGATGTCGTTGCCATCCCCGCCAATCAGCACGTCCGCCTTGTCATTGCTGGAGGACTGATCGAACTCGCTGGCATGGTCCGTGATGTAGTCATGGACCTGGGCATCGGTCACCGAGCCTGCGCCCAGCTTGCCGGCCACATACTGCTTGATGGCCGCGTAGCCTTCACCGTTGATACCGGCGAAGTGGATGGCATCCCCGAACAGGATGTCGTCGCCAGCACCGCCGTCGATCCGGTCACTGCCCGGCAGGTTATTCACCGAGGTGCCCAAGATGGCGTTGGCCAAATCGCTGGCGTTGACGCCGGTCATGATGACGCCGTCAGAGTCATAGGACTTGAGATCGTTGTAGGAGATGTTGGCCCCCAGTCCGATCGCTTCTACCGTAACCCCCATCCCAGTAAGCAGCCCAAAACCTGCTACCGAGTTATTGATAGTTGAGCTGGAGGTAGTGCCGCCATCACCATCCAGTGTTGAGTAGGTATATCCCCCCCTACCATCCGGACGCATAAAACCGATCGGGTTGCTGTATCTACCATCGGCATACACTCGGCCAGCGCTGTCGATGATGGTGTAGCCATTGGAGCTATATACCCGACCCGGAATATAGGTGCCACCAAGCAGACTGTTGAGATAGACGTCATAGCTGCTACCTGAGAAATTCAATACCCTCGGGTTGGAGCCTTCGTTACCGAGGTAATAAGTTGGCTGACCATCGGTAATGAAATAGGACAGATTCTTGGCATTACTGTTACTTTGAGCCGTAGAACTACTGAACCAGTTAGCGACCGTCTTGAACACATCTTCATAGTTGGTCCCCCCTCCGCTACTCATGGAATCGATTACAGCCTGCAGCTGATTCAAGGCATTGCTGTCTTTCAGGTTCACACTAATACTGGCATTCGACAGAGCATCAAAGTCAACCAGCATGATGTTGACTGTACCAGCCCCTTCGCTACCTGCGCTCGCTTTGAGGCTGGCGAAGATCTGTGCCAACTGGCTCTTGATGGTGTTCATGGCGCTGGTGCCGATACTGCCCGAGCTGTCGACCATAAAGGCGATGTTGTAGTTCTGGCCCGGCAGTACCACGCTGCCATCCAGATCCCCGACCACGATATTGTGCTCGTTGCCATAGGTGCGGTTCTGATCGCCCGGCTCCCCTTCGGTGGAAAGGAAGTAGCTCATGCGGATCGAATCCTGATCCGATGCACTGCTGGTCTGATCGGTCGCCACTTCCTTGGCAATGGCTTCTACCTTGAGGTCGAACTGGCCGGCACTGCTGCCCGGCACCCGCAGGGTCAGACCGGTCAGTTTGACGTCCAACGCGCTCTGGTTCCACAGACCGGTCAGCGTCAGCGTGCCATCGGCCCCCACGGTACCTAGCACGGTGGAGCCCTGATAGAGGGTCGACCCCGTCGGCATGCCGGTCAGCACCAGGCTGTCGAACTGCTCGCTACCATCACGGTCGGTCAGGGAAGCAGTGATCTCGAGCGGGTAATCCACCACACTCGGCTGTACCGCCGTCAGGGTGCCGTCGGTCTGGTTGAACTGGTAAATGCCGTCATCAAACTGCACCAACTCGATGTCGTAGAGCGACTTGCTGATGGTGACGCCGTTCTCCTTCACCAGGAAGTTGAAACCGCCGTCACTTCTGCGCTCGATGACATAGTTGGCACGCGAGCCCATCAGTACGGCCAGGTCGGTACCGGCGCCGCCAAACAGGGTGTCGCCACCCAATCCGGCCACCAGGATATCGTTGCCGGTACCGCCGTCGAGGGTGTCACCTGAGGTGGAGTTGCCACCGACCAGCACGTCATTGCCAGCACCGCCGACGAAGTAATCGCCGCCGCCCTTCACGCTGACGATATAGTCATTGCCGTTGCCGCCCACCACTTGATCCTGACTGGTGGTGCTGTCGGTCAGACTATTGGTGATGCCAAAGTTGCCCTTGTTGAAGTTGCTGCTCTGGAACGCCCCGGTGGAGATGCCGGACGACGGGTACTGGGTATAAAGCGGGACGCCGTTGCCGGTCAGGCTGATGTCGACCACCGGCTTGTCCGCGACCGCCGTGATATCGATCACCAGCTTGCCTGAGTTACTCAGGTTGGCACCATCGCTGATCTGGTAACCCAGAGTGGCGTAGTCCCCTTGCTGGTTGCCCGTCGTCGTACCGCCACCATTGAGGGCATTGCTGCTGGATTCATTGAGACTAGGCACAAAGCGCAGATGGCCGCTGTCGATATCGGCGTAGGAGACAAGATCCCCCACCTTCACTGCAATCCACTGACCAGCAGCGTTCAGGTATTCCAGCTTGCCGCTCAGCGGCAGGGTGTTGATCTGCACGCTCAGGTCAGAAGCGGCCTGATCATCGCTGGCACCAAACTGGGCCCACTTCAGCACCAGTGGCGCGTCCTCCTTGCCGGCACTGTAGCCACCCGTGGTCACCGGCGCCCGATCGTTGTCCACTATGGTGCCGGTCCCGCTCTGCCCACCGATGGTCACCGAGAGGGTCTCGTTCGTTTCGACCAAGCGATCGTTCACCGTCGGGATGGTCACAGTAAAGTCCGACACGCCGGCTGGTACCGTGATCTTGCCGGTAGTGCTGTTATAGGTCACACCATTGCTGAACTGGGCATTGCCCCAATCCTGGTTGGAGGCGGGGTTGTTGCCCGAACCACGAATGGCGAAATCGTATTCAGTCGCTTCCTGGGTTGCATCTGACAGGGTGACTTTGTGCAGCAGATTGCCCCCTTCGGTTACGCTCTCGCTGGAGACTCCCTGAACCAGCGGCGTGAAGAGAGGCTTGGTTGCAAAGGAGCCAATGCTGGCGTCGCCGTCACCATCCACCACCCGGACCTGGAAGTCGATGTCGCCATCACCCAGAGGTTTGGACATGCGCTGATACTGGAAGAACTCCCACTTGCCTGTGGCCGGCGTAAACTCCAGCTTGAAGATGAGGTTGCCGTCCGCATCCTCCCCGACCAGGGTATTAGCGCCGCTGGCGGTGATGGCGATGGCAGAACCGGAAGCCGTTCGCAGACCATTTTCGAAGGTTGCCGGGTCCATTACCAGCCCGATGGAGCCCTTGCCATCCGCCCCCCACTGCGGGGTCACGGTGCCAGAACCATAGGCAATTGCCTGCGCCGTGTTGGAACCGAGGAACTCGATGCTCTGTACGGTGAAGTCGCTGTTGTCGGAGGTATTGGTGCTGCCGTTGTTGGTCGCCTTGATCACCATGGTATCAAAGCCACCCTGCTGCACCTGGAAGTTCTGGTTGAACTCCCCACCCGATGCGTTGGAGTTGAATACCAGGGTACTGATCAGTACACCACCGCGATAGAACTCCACGACCCCGCTCTCCAGCTCGCCGCCAAACATCTTGCTGAACTTGATGTTGGCGCCGTAGGCAACCTTGCCCGCATCCAGCCTGACGATCAGCTGCTCGGAGGCGGACGATCCGTCGGCAAAGTGACGGAAGTCAATCTCGTTGGCGAGGTTGTGGTAAGGCGCAGCTCCGCTGGCCACGCCCAGCCCCGAGCTGGAACCGTTGACCACCGCCGTTACCAGTGAGGAGTCTGTTGCCGACTTGAAGCCCAGGGCGCTGATAGTAAAGCCCGCCATGTTCAGAGTGCTCTGGTTGCCACTGTACTTGGTCAGGTCAAAGAGCCCGGTCAGCACGTTCGGAATATCGGTCTTCACCACGGAAACGGCATCGTTGTTGTCAGCAATGGGGGAGTCGTCCTCAACGCTGACATCCAGCTTGTCCTTGGTGACGCCGCTGCCATCGGAGACCTCCACATCCAGCTGGAACGACAACTTGTCTTCCGAGGTCGTATCCCCGTGGTCGAGGGGACCTTTGAGGGTCACGTCATAGGTCCACTCACCCTTTCCACTGGCATTGGGTGCCGTCAGCTTGACCTCGACCACAGCCTTGTAATCGGCGCCGCCAATCACCCCTGTGTAGCCAACCAGCGTCTTGCTGCCCGCATCCCAGCTCCACTGGACCTTTGCCCCACCGGACGTCAGCCCGGCCGGTCCATTCAGGGAAATGTTGAGTGTGCTGCTGTCGATGTCGCCCACCGAGAGGGTACCGGACGCCTTGATGGCATTGGTGGTATCCGGATTGCCGACCGTGTCGGCAATGCCGTTTGCCAACCCCTCTTCAGAGACGACAACCCCGTTGGAGATGGTCAGCGTCGGCAGATCGTTGACCGCATCCACCTTGATGGTCACGGTTGCGGGACTCGCATCCACGGCGCCGTCGTTGTCTACCGCCGCATAGTTGAAGCTGGTGTTGCCGTTCCAGTTCGTATTCGGTGTGAAGGTGAGGTTGCCGGCGTCCGCTACCGCAATGCTCTGATCCACTGTCACCGCAACCCCGTTCAGATAGAGGATGCCGTTGGCAGGCAGGCTCTTGATGGTGAAACTCACCACGTTGCCATCAATGTCGCTGCCACTGAGGGTCGGAATGGCGATGCTGGCTGCATCTTCCTGGCCGTTTGCCTGCTTGTTCGCCGTCTCCGGCGCTTCATTCAGGATCTGCGCGTTGTCGCTGCCCGGCTGTGAGACGTTGCCCGCCTTGTCGGTCTGGGTCGCCGTCACCGTCAGCGACTTGCCGTTGGCCGGGGTCGTTTCCGTCCAGCTGATGGTGCCGTTCTGATAGCCGTAGCTCTTGCCATTGCTTGACAGCAGGGTGCCATCGGCCTTGAGCGTCAATTGGACAGTGCTGTTCACCCCGCCATTGTTGATAGTCAGCGTCACCTTGCCGCCCGCAACCAGGTCTGCGTGATTGATCCCGGCACGTACCTGGATCTGATCATTGCCAATCTCGGCCTTGGTCAGCATTTGGTCATTATTCGTGTCATCAACGATGGTCACGGTCGGTGCTGAGGAAGCTACGCTGTCCAGGATCGCCTCTTCCTTGTCGCTCGCCGGGTTGCCCGCCTGGTCGGTCACGTCCGCCTTCACGGTGAACTTGCCATCCGCCAGGCCGCTGGCGCCCAGGTCTACGGTGGTGCTGAACTTGCCGCCGCTCACGGTCGCCTCGAAGGTCACCGACTTGCCGTTCACGTCGGTCACGGTCAGGGTGACCTTCTGGCCATCTTCCACGTTGCTGGTCGTGCCCTTGAGCTCGACCGCCTTGGCTTCCGCCACCGACAGGTTGCCATCGCCAATCGCCGCCAGGTCGATGCCCGGCAGGTCAGCGTTGTCGCTGTCCAGGATCGCC